>JAADYV010000393.1 GCA_010092855.1 Chloroflexota bacterium
CAATAGCCATCTGGACCCATATCTGTGTCGGACGTTGGAGCACCGTCTCAATATCAGCATTGGGTCCAAGATCAGAACCAGGATGCGACATAGTACTCCCCTATTGCAGGTTGGTTGGCAAACGGTATGATACCCACGTTTGGGGCGGGGATCAAATCTGGAGGGGTGGGCGCGGCATCCTGATTAGCGGGCGGTGAACGGGCAGGGCGTTAGTTCATGCCGCCAACATGAACCGCGTGCGCGACGGCATTGAGCACAGCCAGCGCCAGGCAGCTAAAAGCCGCATTGTCCAGTTGTTGGACACTGGCATGAACGGCTGGTTCTTCGGCCACCATCGTGACTTTGAGCAGGTTGGGGTGGCGGAATATCTGCTTGTTTTCGACGGTCAGCATACTGCTGAGGTTGATGACGGCTTCCATGTCCAGTGTCGGGTGTAGGACGATGATCCATGCCGCTGGGGTCCGCAGCGTGTTCAGGATGCTGGTCGCCGGTTGGGGGCTGGTGTCGAATGCTTCGGGCGTGTCGAACCCGTCATACAGGTTTACGATAAAAATCGGTTCGTTGGGGAGCGTTTCGACAGTCAGGCTGGCGGTGTTACACAACAACATGGTGTTCCTCGATAGGTGCATCAGGTCTTGCTGTATACTCATCGTAAACGAGCGGTATCTTGCTGGCATAAAAGAGTGTAAGAAAAATATTACGTTGATGAAATGCCTGTGAATTAATTGAATTTTTATTGTTTTTTGATTGTTTTGTGCAACGCCAGGCGATTGTTGCGCGGGGGACGGTTTGACCTGCGTGGGCACCTGGGATATTATCCATTTTGAATGTTTTGAAAGCTTTGAACAAAAATCACGATGGGAGGAAGCAAGCTTATGCGGTCACTTCTGGTATTGATACTGGTTGCGGTGTTGGTGCTGCCTGTGTGCCTGACAGCGAGCGCCCAACCCACTGCCCAATCGGGTGATCCCCAGGCGAACAAAGCGCTGGCGTGGGAGATGATGGACGCGCTGTACAACAACGGCAACGTGATAGCGACGGTCGATTTGCTCGCGGTGGACTTTGTGGCACACCATCCGGTGATGGGCGAACTGGATGCCCTGGGCTACGTTGGTATGGTCGGGGCGCTGCGCGCGGCTAACCCGGACCTGGCGCTGGCGGTGCTGGAAATGCTGGCGCAGGATGACCTGGTAGCGGTGGTCTACACCTTCTCCGGTACCTTCACCGAAAACTCCACGCTGTTGGACCTGGACGCGACCGGGCGGCCCTGGCGGCTGAACGGGATCGCGCTGCTGCGTGTCGTGGATGGGCGGATCGTGGAAGAGTGGAACGTGTTTGATACGCTCAGTATGGCGCAGCAGTGGGGCATGTTCCCGATGGAGGGCGAACGGCCTGTACCCGATGCCTGGGAGGTGACACTGGGTGAAGGGGAGATTGATCCCGCGTGGGTGGACGATCTGCTGGCCGGGGTGTATAACGCGATGGACCCGGCGGCGGTCGGCGTGTACTACAGCGCGGATATCGTGCTGCACCACCCGTTTGTGGGCGACCTGGATTTCGCGGGCCTGGAAGCGTCGGTCCAGATGCACGTCGACAACGGCGAGAGTATCGTGCTGGCCGATTACCTGCTGGTGACGGAGGGCGACCTGGCCGTGATGGTCGATCCGGCAGCCCAGTTCGGCGGCTTTGCCCCGGTCGATTTCGAGATTCCGTTCGCGTCGCTCTATCGCGTGGCGGATGGGCAGGTAATCGAGGAGTGGATGACGTTTGATTCGTTGGCGTTCGTCACGGTGGGCATGGAATAGGGCGGAGTTGCTACGTTTTCGTAGGGGCGTTATTGTGCCAACCAAAGGTTGGATACGCCCCTACGAATGCAACCATGATATTGTTTATGTTTGAGTAGTTACATCAATCCCCATCTGGCGCGTCCGTGCCGGAGGCGTCTGGTGGGGTGGCGCGGCGGCGCATCAGGCCCAGCACGGCGGGCATCAGGCGCTCGTAAGTCCAGTACAGGGCGCGGTTGGGCACATAGTCCCACGCCCCGATGTGGCGCACCACCGTGCCGCCAAAGCCGTCCTTAAAGCGGTACACGCCCCACAGCGGGTCATCTTCGGTGAATTCGTCCGGCGCGCCCCAGAAGTCATACACCGGGTAGCCGTGCGTTTTGGCCCACTGCATCGCCTCCCATTGCAGCAGATAGGTGGGCATCCGGTTGCGTTCGCGGTCAGCGCTCATGCCATAGAAGTACCACGCCTTGCTGCCGAAGTGGAACAATACCAGCCCGGCCAGCGCCTGCCCGGCCAACTCCGCGATAAAGCCCTGCGCGAGTCCCGCCTCCATAAAGCGCGCCCACGCTTCGCGGTAATAGTCCAGCGGGCGGATGATGAATCCCTGCCGCGCGGACGTGGCCGTGTAGAGGTCGTAGAGCGTTTGCAGGTCCGTCTCGGATTCGGCCAGCCGGACGCTGCCGTCCTTCTTCGGCCCGGTGCGCACTTTGCGGCGCGTGCCCTGGCTCATCCCGGCCAGGATGTCGTCCGCGCTCTGGGTGAGGTCGAGCGTCATGGTGTTGCGGAACTGCACCTGCGACGTGCTGAAACGCCACCCGCGCCCGCGCAGCGTTTCGATCAGCGCTTGCCCGGTCGGATCGTCGCGTTCGGGCCGGTCGGGATCATCGCCGCCGGGGATGCCGGTGCCCGCGATCACGTCCGGGTCCATCTTGAGCCAGATCGCGCGCCGCTCCCGCGCCAACCGCTGCAGATGGTCCAGCACGCCCGCCACGACCTCCGCGTTCGCATAATCCAGCGCGGGACCCTTCGGCACGTACATCACGCGCAGCGGCCCGGCGCGCCGCGTGAGCACCGATGCTGCCGCCACGACCGCGCCGCCCGTGTCTGTGAAGTGCAGGCGCTCCGGTTGCCAGCCGGTCTCGGTTTGCTTAAACGCGCCCCATTCCCACGTTTGCAGCACGTGCGCATAGGGCAGCGCGCGCAGCGTGTTGTTCCAGGTGTTCCGGTCGGTGATCGGCGTGGTGGTCAGCATGTTGAAAGGAACCTCGCCGGTTATCGCGTTGGAAACGCTTTGTTAGAGAGTTCGTACAGCGTGGGCTTGGGCAGTTCCACCGACTTATGGCACGGGCGGGGCGGGTCAGGGGCGATCACTTCTGTCTGGGATGGATCGTCGACTTCCAATTTGTGGTCCTTTTCGTTAATCAATAACGGATTGGGAAGTGGTTTCCAGAAGTGGATTGACATTACGTGCTTTCTCACGGCGAGGAGATTTCTATGGTCGTACTGGTTAACTGGTGATTCAGGTAACTTGATACGGTCGTATCGCTTACGACCCAGTGCTCCGACTCGCTTGCGGTATTCGACAAACAAGTAGTCGACAAAAACCAGAAAAACGTCGAGACAGTACTGTTTGTAGACTTTCACGGCAACGATCGTATGGTCTGAGGAGGATTCAGGCGAAATATCGATTTGTCGCTCAGTTTCTTCTGTTCGCGTTACGGTGGTGCTAAACTGAACCGAAAACTCCCGGCTGAGCGATTGAGATAGGCTGCTGCCAAGACTTGATGTTACATCGCTGCTGGCCCCAGCAACTGCACCCAAACCTAAATGCCCTTCCAGTGATACTGACAGATTGTTTAGAAACTTGTTTTCAGCGAGGGCTTTCGAAAGTTCGCTCTCATACGAAGTAGCCGTATGTTCAATGCGGACCTTCTGTTTATCCGAAATCTTAACGTTCGGATTGACTGAATAAACGTCCGTTACTTCACCCATACGTGTTGGGGACGGTAATTGGCGTTCCTGGATGGCGAAGTGATATCTAACAACATAATATTGGTCGCCGCTGTTAATCCAATTCGCTCGGTTTTCAAGCTGGTTGTGGTTGGGTACTGCTAAGTAAACTGGACTCACTGATGATCTCTCCGAGTGTAGGGTGATTTGAGGTGGTATTGTTGCCTCAAATCCTTGATAATGTAACTTGTATTGGAATGAGAGAACAAATTATACTGATATTCAATCGTTTGCCCACACCCCGAAGCCTGTCTCACCGTCTCACCGAACGAAAACAAGGGGAGAACACGCTGATGTTCCCCCCCCCCCCGAATTTCATTCAGATGGTGATTATGACACCGGAAACAGCTCGTTCACCAGCGCTTCCACCTCACGCAGCCAGCCCTGCCGTTGTTCGAGCGTGCTGTCGATGATGATGCTGAAGTTGCGCCGGTGGACGTTCGGCACGCCGCAGAAGCCAAAAATACAGTCGACCCACAGCGCCTCCAGCGGATCGCCAAAGACGAGTTGTTCGCGTTCGTCCTCGGTGTTGGAGGTGTTCAGGACCAGCGCGAGCCGGGTGGTCAGCAGGCCGGTCGGCACCCCGCCGCCCAGGTCGCCTTCCGAGAATTCGTAGGCCACGCCCGGACGAAAGACACGGTCCACCCAGCCCTTGAGGATGGCAGGCGGCATTCCCCACCAGTTGGGATGCACGATCACGATCCCCTCGGCGGCAGTGAGTTCTTCACAGTGCTGCTGGATCACGGGATCAACGAAGGCGTTGTCCTGGGGCACTTCCTCGGCAGGCAGAATGGCCGGGAAGTGTTCGGCATACAGGTCGTGGAAGGTGACGGTGTGCCCGTTGTCTTTCAGCACGCGCACGACGGTTGCCGCGATGGCGTGGTTAAAGCTGCCGGCCTGCTGGTGCCCCAGGATGACCAGAACGTTCATGCGGTGTGCTCCTTCTCTGTGCGCTGCTTGATGCCCAACAGCATCTTGCGTTCCATGATAAAATTCGGCAGTTCAACGCCGCGCCACATCAGCCACGGGCCGATACGCGGCGGAAAAACCAGGCGCTGGCGCGCCAACAGGCGTGTCGAGCCGTCGGCGCGTTCCTCCAGGTGGAAGCTCCACGTCACCCGAAAACCGGTGTCGTCTTCGCCCAGCAGGATCAGGTCCTGGTTCGGCGTGATGGTATGCACCGTGAAGGCCGGCGCGGGATCATCCGCCAGCCGGATCGGGTCCCCAACCTGGAGCTGCTGCAGTTCCGGCACAATGCGGTTGGCGGACTTGTGGCCGTCCACGTACTTCGCTACGCCGACCAATCGTTGCAGCCCATCGTAGCTGTACCACCCGCCGCGCTCATAGCCGATCTGCACCAGCCAGGGCCAGACACGCTCCGCCGGGGCCTGGACCGTCACGGCGCGGGTATAGGTCATCACCGGCTCCGGCACGAGGTCGTCCCCGGCAAAGGTTCGCCGCACTTCGGCCTGAGTCGCGCCCCACTTCAGGTGCCAGGGCCGCACCAGCATCACGTACAGCAGCACCAGTGGTGGAATGACCAGTACCACCATCGTCAAAATCGTACTCAACATAAACACGCTCTCCTCGTTTGCCACGCTAGCTTACCGCCTGCAGCGGATATCTACCAGTAGTCCCTACGCACGAGGCGTGGTTGGTGTTGCGCGGGAGCAGTTCGCGCACGTTTTCTGGGGAGGGTAGACATATCGCATTGCCTGATAACGGAGTTGGCATCGGTGGGAAGAACGAGTCGCTTCAGCAGACTTTTGGCAAATGTAGCTGCGTGGTTTTGAACCCGCAGCGTATGGGGCGCGATGTTTTCTTGCTAGAGATGCTTGAACCGGCGGACAGTTACTGGCAAATCCCCAAAAAGCCAAAAGCCCAACCACCACCAACCACCGACTAACCACCAATCACCGACTCCACAAAAAACGGGGCCCATCGCGTGATGTGCCCCGCCGGTGTTTGGCTGGTCAGGGTTATTGGCTGAGCGAGAGCGTGTAATCGCCGGTCGCAGCGCCCTCATACCCGCGCACGATAATGGTGTAGGTGCCCGCTGCGGGCAGCCGGACGCCGTCAATCAGCGAGTTCAGGCCGTCGCCGCCGTCGTCATCGGCGGTGAACAGCACCCCGCCGGGATCGAGCAGTTCGAGGTAGGTGTCGAAGTCGTCACTTTCCAGGCTGATGGTGACCGTGTCGCCTTCGCTGGCCATGAACTGGAAGAGGTGCACCGCGTCGGTCATGGTGCCGTTGACGATGCTGCCATACGTGAGATTGTCATCGACCATGGCCGGGATGACCAGCGCCAGCGTGTAGCTGCCCGTCGCCGTTCCTCCATAGCCGCGCACGATGATCGTGTACTCGCCGGAATAGGGCAGGATATAGGCGGCCAGGTACGAATTGTAGCCCAGCCCACCGTCATCATCGACGGTCAGCCGCTCACCGGTGTTATCGAGCAGTTCGAGGTAGGTGTCGAAGTCGTCGCTGTTCAGGCCGACCGAAATCACGTCGCCTGCCGTGCCGGAGAAGGTGTAGCTGTGCGTGCTCTCGGCCAGGTTTCCGGTGACAGTCTGGCCGTAACTGATCGGGCCACCCTCAGCGGGAATAATGTTCTCGTCGCCGGGTTCATCCCCTGTACCGGCTTCGTCCAGTACGACCGTGAGTGAATAGTCGCCGGATGCCGCCCCTTCGAAGCCGCGCACGATGACCGTGTACTGGCCGGACGTGGGCAGTTCGTACTGGGCGATCTGGGCGTTCAGGCCATCGCCGCCGTCGTCATCGTCGGTCAGCCAGTTGTCGCTGGTGTCCTTGAGCACCAGGTAGGTGTCGAAGTCGTTGCTGGTCAGGCTGATGGTGACCACGTTGCCAGCAGTGCCAGAAAAGCTGTAGAGGTGCACGTTGTCGCGCAGCATCCCCAGCGCTTCGTCGCCATAGGCGAGCGGTTGGTTCTCGACCACGATAGTGCTCAGCCGCAGCCGGTAATCGCCGCTGCCCTCGTTGTTATAGGTGGTGGCGACGATGGTGTAGTCGCCGCTGGCCGGCAGCTCGTAGGCCGTGATCTGCGCGCTCAGGCCGCGCTCGCCGTCATCGTCGTAAATCAGGGTGTTGCCGTCCGCATCCAGCAGCTCGAGGTAAGAGTCCAGGTCGGCACTTTCCATGGAAATGGTGACGGTGTCGCCCGCCGTGCCAGAGAAGACGTAGGTGTCGCTGTTCCCGGCCATAAAGTCGATCACGGTGTCGCCATAGCTGATCGGCTGGTTCTCGACGGGCTGGTCGGTTTCGGGATCGTCACCGATTGCGTCATCACCGGTGTCATCCCCATCGGGCAAGGGCGCATCGAAGAGGGTAGTGCCTTCCACCAGCGTCAGCGTATAATCACCGGTCGCTGCGCCACCGACCCCGCGCGCGATGATAGTATATTCGCCGCTGCTGGGCAGTTCGAAGGCGATGATCGCCGCGTTCAGGCCGGTGCCGCTGTCGTCGTCGCGCGCCACACGCTGCCCGTTTGCAGCCAGCAGTTCGAGGTAGGTGTCGAACTCGCCGCTTTCCAGGCTAATGCTGACGACGTCGCCCGCTGTGCCGGTGAAGCTATAGCGGGCCGTGCCGCTATCCAGGCTGCCGCTGACCGAGTCGCCATAGCGCAGCGTGCTGTCTTCGCTTTCACTCAGCGCGCCTTCGGGGGCCACTTCTGGCTCGTCTGGTGGCACCTCGTCATCACCCGCTGGCTCGTCCATCGCTTCCGGCTCAGCGTCGTCTGCTGGCTCGTCCATCGCTTCTGGCACAGCCATGTCGCCAGTTTCGGGCACGGCCTCACCCAGCGCCAGCGTATAGTCACCGCTCACGCGCACGCCGTAGCCGCGCACGACAATGGCATACGAGCCGGTGTTGGGCAGGCTGTAACCGTCAATCTGCGAGTTTAGCCCCTCACCACCGTCATCGTTGGAAACGATCATGGTCGCGTCGGAGTCGTACAGCTCGAGGTAGGTGTCGAAGTCATCGCTGGTCAGGCTGATCGTGATCACCTCGTTCTGCTCACCGTTGTAGAAATAGAAGTGGACGTTTTCATCCAACGTGCCAGTGACGGTATCACCCATGTCCAACGACGCCTGCATGTCGCCCAGCGCCAGATACAGCTCGTAGTCGCCGCTTTCGCCGCTGACCAGGCTGCTGACGACGATGGTGTAGGTGCCGTCGGCGGGCAGCATTTGGATCGAAATCAGTGCATCCAAACCCGGTCCGGATTCGTTGTCGAACGCCAGCGACTCACCGTTGGCGTCTAACAGCTCGACAAAAGGGTTGAAGTCATCGCTCTCCAGGCTGATGGTCACGATATCGCTGCTGGCACCGGAGAAGGTGTAGGTGTGGGTGTTGCCTTCCAGCGTGCCTTCCACCAGTTGCCCATAGCTGATCGTGCCGGTTTCGATGACCTGGCTACCTTCACTTGCCTCTGGCTCGTCGCCTTCCGGGGCTGCCTCTGTTTCATCAACGGCCTCATCATCAGCTTCCGC
>JAADYV010000061.1 GCA_010092855.1 Chloroflexota bacterium
ATGTGTGTCTATCGCGCGCGATGTGTGTCTATCGCGCACGAACACCATCCCCATCGTACCCCGGAATGGCCGCCGCCAACATCAGCGTTTGCCTGACGCACGCCTGACCGCTGAAACAACCACCAGGCCGCGTGTTTCCAACCAAAACCAGCACGAATCGCGCCAATGAGTACAATTAGGGAATATTTTGGTCAATTGGATAAAGACTGATGGCCCACCGCAACAACCACTTTAACTGGCATGTGCTGCAAACCGGCAGCCTGCCCCTACGCCCCGACGGCATGATCCACCACCGCTGGGATCACCGCTGCACGTCGGTGTTGATCTGGCCGTATGGCGAGCGCATCGCGCGCGACAACGCCGTGCTGACCGACCCTTGCTTCACGGATGCGGGGTACAGCGACGCCGCCGTCGAGCTTAAGGAACTGGGCGTCTACTTCGAGGACATCGGCTACGTGTTCGTCACGCACCTGCACGCCGACCACATGCTGCACCTGCCCTACGACGTGCCCGCGCCGCGCTTCCGACCGCTGCGCCCCGGCGAAGTCGAACCGCTGGCCGGGCTGACGACGGTGCCGGTGCCGGGCCACCACGCGCTGCAACTGGCGCTGATGTTCACCGCGCCGGACGAACGCGCGATCTGGGTGGTGGGCGATGGCGTGCTGGACGAGGAGTGGCTGCGCGCGTGGGGCTTCTACTGGCCCAACGGCTACACCCAGTCCGAGATCGTGGAGACGTGGTTCAGCGTGGCGCGCATTCTGGGCGGCGCAGACGTGGTGGTGCCGGGGCACGGCGCGCCTATCGTGATCACGGCGGAACTGGTGCGCGACCTGCTGGCCACCTTTCCCCAGGCTCCCCACGCGGAACTGTGCCCCGAAGTAGCAGATGCGCTGCGCGCGCGCTTGGCCGGGCTGGAGGGAGCATAACGCAGCCCAACACACGGCGATCCACCGGCCAATCGCCAGATTTCCGCGCTGCACAAAACCCAAAACATGCGTACAATACGACTGAACATTATGAGCCTCTAGAGCATACACTACAGGAGAAGCCACCCCATGCGTTTGACTGTGCTACGCTTGACGATCATCCTGGCCCTGGTAGCCGCGCTGCTGCCCACCCTACCCCTGTTCGCGGGGGGCGCGCACCCGGCAGCGGCCCAGGACGGCTGTACGTCGGCACCATCCCCACGTCTCGGCCCCGGCCAGCAGGGTCGCGTGACCATCTCCGACGGCACCGGCAACAACGTGCGCGACGAACCGAGCACCACCAATCCCAACAACGTCAATGGCGTGATGTACGACGGCGAAGTCTTCACCGTGACCAGCGGACCGTACTGCTACGAGGACTACTGGTGGTACGAAGTGCGCCGCGACAACGGCGACACCGGCTGGACCGCCGAGGGCGCGAACGGCCAATACTGGATCGAACCCTGGGGCAGCGCACCGGTCGCGCCAGCGCCTGCCGCCCCCGCGCCATCTACCACCGCCAGCCAGGGCACCGGCGGCAACGGCGAGATCGCGTTTTATTCCGGTGACGCCATCACCATGCTGCCCAAAGCCACCAGCGCCGACGGCAACCTCGTGCGGGACCTGGGCGGAATCGCGGGTTACGACAGCATCCTGGCCTGGTCGCCGGACAGCGCGATGGTCGCCTTCTCGGACGGCCCCAACATCTACGCGGTGGGCCAGTTCGACATTTCCAACGTGACCAACGCCCCCGCCGGACAAACCAACTATTATCCCACCTGGGCCCCCGATAGCAGCCGGATGGCGTTTGTGACCTACCGCGATGGCAACGCCGAAATCTACTCCTCGCTGCTGAACGGTACCGATGTGCGCCGGCTGACGACCGATCCCGGCGAGGACCTGCACCCCAACTGGTCCCCGGACGGCCTGCAGATCGCGTTTGCCACCAACCGCAGCGGCAACTTCGACATTCTACTGATGAGTTCCTCCGACGGATCGAGCCTGGTCGGGGTGGCGCAAACACCCGCCGATGAACTGTACCCGACCTGGTCACCAGACGGGATGCTGCTGGCCTATCTCGCGGAACAGGCAGACGGCACCACCATGCTGTACGTGATCCAGCCGGGTATGCAGCCCGTCGCCGTCGCGCAGGGCACGATCAGCGATTTTGCCTGGCACCCGGACAGCCGTCGCCTGGCCTATATCGCCGAAACGCCAGCGGGCAGCGGCGTGCGCGAGGTGTTCACCGTCAACTACGACGGCACCAGCGGTTTGCAGCTCACGACCAGCGGGGGCAGCAAAGCCGGGGTATCGTGGTCGGCGGATGGGGAATGGATCGCGTTCTCCGATGGTCCCATTGGCAACCGCGACATCTACGCCATCCGCGCGGACGGCAGCGGCCTGTATAACATCACGAACAGCCCCGGCGTGGACGATACCTTCCCCGTGTTCCAGCCGACGCTGGACCCGAACGCGGTTATTGCGCCGCCGCCATCGACAGACCCGCCGCCCAGCACTGCGCCTTCGGTTTATCCCGGCGCGGAAGACCTGCTGCTGATCTACGATCCGGGCGTGCCGGTCTTCACGCTGAAGAATACGTCGGGCGGCGTGATCGACCTGACCCCGCTCAGCTTCCAGGGCGGCGGCATCACCGTCTCGTCCAGCCGCTGGACCGACTAC
>JAADYV010000394.1 GCA_010092855.1 Chloroflexota bacterium
AAGCAGCTCTGGCCTGGTTGTCCCTCATGATCTAGTTGTGGCGGGCAAACTCGCTGATCAGGTGCAGCAGGCGGGTTTGTTCCGCCATAGGGTCTCCTACGGGATGCAGCGTTACCATCAATTCATCAATGCCCATTGCCCGGATTTCGGACAGCCGCTCCAAAATGGTCGCATCATCACCCCACACAAACATATCATCGATCAGGTCATCTGGCGCAAGCCCGTCCGGGCCGATAGTGTAACCCGCCATTGCAAACATTTTGATATAGGCCGGGGCCCGCGAGGTATAGGGGATTAATGCCTGGCGCGCCACCTCGCGTACAACGTTGAGATCATCATGAAACACGACCGGCGCTTGTGCAAAGAGCGGTGGCACAGGCCGGTTAGCGGTGGCTGCGCCTTCCCGCATGGCTGGAAAGGCGTGTTCGAACAGGTAGGCATACGGGCACCAGGCGGCCAGTGCGCCATCGGATAGCTCGCCAGCCAACCGGAACAGCGGTGGGCGCAAAGCCGCAACCGGTATCGGGATACAGGGCGGTTCGACACCAGGCGGCAACTGGGCATGGGCCTGGAAGTATTCCCCTTCAAAATCGATGGCTCCCTCCCACAACAGGGCGCGCACGATGGTCATGTACTCGCGCAAGTGTGTAACGGGCTTTCCGAACGGCAGCCCATATACGCCCTCGATCACAAAGGGGTGGCTGGAGCCGAGACCAAGCTGAAAGCGGCCTGGGGCAAGCTCGGCTACGGTGACCGTCTCCAGCGCCACTGTGATGGGATGGCGGGGATAGGTCGGCACAATCGCAGCGCCGAGGCGTATCTGCGACGTACATACCGCTGCTGCCGCCAACAAAGTGAGCATATCGAACATCATTGGCGCAGTTGGTCCCCAGATCGCGGGAACCCCTATCGCCTCTGCTTCCTCAATCGTGGCCAGGGTTGCTCTGGCGCTCGGTAAAAAAGCAGCATAACTGGCCGGTACGGTATTCATCATAACTCCTTTCGACAATAAATAATATGAGCTAAGAAGATGGTGGTGGATTGTGGGCTGCGTATGCTCGGTAGAAGTGTATACCGGTTGCCAGCCGGGACAAAATTCTTGAAAATGTTCCTTTTGCAGGATCGAATGTTTAAGATGACACCATGTCGCTTGAACCTATGCTGTGAACCAGCGCCGGAAGAATAAACTCTCCTAATCTCCCCCGTAACCCGCTCTCCCGGTTTTGTCCGTTTATTCACACGCTTATTAAAGGAAATTTTACTATTTTTAAGATATGTATAATGTTTATCCCCTATGCTGAAAATCCATCACTTACGATGGTGTCCATCGTGCGCGATACAGCCTATCGCCTACGCTGGATTGACAGCAATATCGGGAGAGGTTCCCATGTTAAACAGAAAAACACTCCGCAAGTTGTTTGCGGCTCATCACGAAACACTGCACCAGGTCGAGGCCGGGCCGCAGGAAACGCCCGAACACTCGCCGGAAGCCCAACGCCGCCGCCAGCAGTATGAGTTGTTCGCGTTGCACATGCGCCTGGTGGAAGTCGAGCACGAAGCGGACCAGGCCCGCCACGCCTACTAAATTTTCCACGCCGAAAAACCCGCACCAGGGAGAAGAAGAACGTGAGGAGGGGGATCGCCCCTCCTCGATGGTTTATATCAACGGTCTGGAATAGCCCCGCATTCCCTTCACACACTGTTACCCCGCTAGTACACTTCCTCCAGAAACTCGACGTAGACGCGGCAGTCCGAGTTGACGGTCACGATCTGCGTATGCAGCAGGTAGCCGGGGACTTCCAGTGTATCGCACGTGCCTTCCCAGCGGTTGATGTAGTAGCCACTGGCCGGATACGCCTGGACCACCACCAGCGAACCGGGCAGCCACTCGCAGGGATTGTCGGGGCAGTTGGCGTCGGACAGGATGGTGGCGCTGCCGCGACCAACGTCCCAGGATACATACATACTGTAGCACGTCACCGGGTCCGGATCGGGTTCCGGGTCGGGTTCGGGATCCGGGTCGGGATCAGGATCGGGGTCCGGTTGTGGATCAGGCTGCGGATCGGGTTGGCCGCCGCAGCCGTTCGGGTCCCAGCGGCAGGAGCCGTCGGACCACAACACGCATTCGTTGGCCGGGCCGCCACATGTGGCACACGATCCACACCCGCCGACCGGTTCCGGATCATCATCCGGGATGATAGGCGGGATGTCGCCTTGCTGGATGTCGTCACAGTCGCCGCTGGCGATCACGTCGCTGGCGGCCACCCACAGGCTGGAAACTGTTGTGCCGCCGGGGATCACGGTCTGGTCGATCTGCCACCACTGGTTGCCGTCGTCGTCCAGCGCGGTGCCGATCACGAGGATATCCTGGCCGACCGGCAGATAGCTGAACACGCCCCGGTTGCGCCCCGGCCCCACATGCACCCGGATGTTGCCCGCATCGCCGCGAATGACACACGGCTCGGTCGGTTCCGGGTCGGGTTCGGGCTGCGGCTGCGAGTCGAACGGCACGGTCACTCCGGCAGTGCACACCAGGTCGCCCTGGATCATGCGCAGTTCGAAGCGCATCGCGGTTAGCTCTGGCGGGAAATGAGCGAAGGCGTATTCCGTCGCCGTGCCCTCGACCATGATCACGCCGCTGTCGCTTTCGCCCAGGGCCGTCCGCGAGAACAGCGCGATATCAAACCGCTCTGCGTCCGGCACTGCTTCCCACGTCAGCGTGATGCCGTAGGTTTCCGGATTGGTCAGCGCGGCGGTCAGGTTCAGGTCCGGGCATTCGGCCTGCGGGCGTTCGAACAGCACCTCCGCTTCGTCGATGCAAATGACTTCGCCGCCTGCGAAGACTTCGAGCACAAAGCGCATGCCGGGGTAGACATCGGGCAGATAGCCGAAGCTGTATGGCGCGATGTCGTCTTCGGTCAGCGCGAACTGGCCGTGCGTAAATGATCCGCCATCCGGCGTGAGGACGTAGACCGTCACCAGGTATGAATCAGCCCCCGGCACCGCGTTCCAGTCCATATCGACCGTGTCGGTGGCCGGGTCGATCATGGTGGCGGTAAAGGCGGTGTTTTCGCACGGGTCGCCGGTGATGGTGCCGGGTTGGTCGCCGCCGCATTCCAGGCACGGCGGGCAGTCAGCGCCGGGAACACCGTCCGGGCCGCACTCACAGCCGGGCGCACCCGCGCCGCAGCTCACCAGCAGCGTGATGGTACCGGTCGCCAGCGGGTCATCCGACACGACCTCGACATCGTACCAGCCGCTGAGCGCTTCGACCGTGACGCGGTCTTCGAGCGCCTCGCCGCCGCGCAGCACCGCGACTCCGGTGCCCTGCTGATCGCGCACGCGCACCACAAACGGGAAGCTGTACGGCTGCCCGGCGGAGGGATTGCTGACCGTAAGTGTGGTGGCGCAGTCGATGGTTTCGAAGCGGTAGTACTGCGTCATGGCGTTGGCCGGGATGTTGACCGTCACCGGGATTCCGTATTCCAGCGGCGTGGGGGTGTTGGCCAGCCGCCCATTCAGGCGCAGCAAAAAGTCGCCGGTGGTGGCGTTCGCGCCGCCGACGATGATCGAGTACGCGCCGGTCTGGGGCAGGAACGCCGAAAACCGGACATCGTTCGTCGCCTGCACAAACAGGTGGTTGTCGCTGGTCTTGAGCACCTGCTGTGCCGGGTCGCTGAGCGTGACGGTCGGGTCGAGATTGCCCGTCAGCCCGCGCACGTCGATGGTCACGAGGTCGCCCGCGCTGCCGTCGAAGCTGTAGGTGAGCGTGGGCGCTGCCGTCGAGATCGCGCCGAAGGCCGTGTTGCCATAGCTGATGGTGCCCCCGATCTGGGCTTCAGTCGGGGATGCCGGGCCGGGAATA
>JAADYV010000395.1 GCA_010092855.1 Chloroflexota bacterium
GACATCGAGCAGCACCTGTATCGTATCGCGGAAGAAGCGCTGAACAACGTGGTGCGCCACGCCAACGCCAAAAACGTCCTGGTGGCGCTGTACCAGGACGAACGCTGTGTCTCGCTGCGCATCACGGATGACGGCATCGGCTTCGACCCGGAACATGTCGCTTCCGAGAAGCAGTACGGGCTGACCGGGATGCGGGAACGTGCGACACTCTCCGGCGGCGAATTCGAGATCGGCAGCAGCCCCCAGAACGGTACCACCGTGCAACTGACCATCAAAAACACCACCACCAAGAACACCACAGAGGACCCGGCTGATGATAAAGATTTTGATCGTGGACGACCAGACCGTAGTCTGCGAGGGCTTGCGCGTGATCTTGAACGCGGCCCCAAACATGGACGTCGTCGGCGTAGCCTACGATGGCGCGCAGGCCCTGGCCGTGATCCCAAACCTCAAACCTGACCTGGTGTTGATGGACCTCAAGATGCCGGGCATGAATGGCATTCACGCCACGCGCGCCATCCGCGAGCAGTTCCCGGAGATCAAGGTACTGGTGCTGACCACGTATGACGAGGACGAGTGGGTGTTTGACGCCATTCGCTCCGGGGCAGCGGGCTACATGCTCAAGGATTCGCGGCGCGAGGATATCCTGGCCGCGATTGAGGGCACTATGACGGGCGAAACGCGCGTTGATCCGGGCGTGGCGAAAAAGCTGTTTCGCTACGTGCGCGAGGGCACTGCGCCTAATCCCGACGTGGCCGACCAGTTCAGCGAGCGGGAACTTGAAGTGTTACAACTGCTGGCGCACGGCCTTTCCAACGCCGACATCGCGGACCGGCTGTGCCTGGCCGAAGGCACGGTGCGCAATTATGTCAGCACCATTCGCTCCAAGCTGGGCGCAGCCGACCGGACCCAGGCGGCGGCGTTGGCCTGGCGCTATGGCCTGGTGACGCCCAACACTCCCCTGGAGGACGAAGACTAACTTCACGGTCGACCCAAGAGTTGCATCACCTCCGCACGCGAAGGAACAGCGCGCGCGCCCTGCCGCGTGATTTTGAGGGCGGCGGTTGCATTGCCCCAGCGTGCTGCTTCCAGCGCATCATACCCGGCCACCCGCGCCGCGATGAAGCCGCTGTCGAATGCGTCCCCTGCGCCCAGCGTATCCACCACGTCCACCGCGAAGCCCGACACCTGCTGTGCCACGCCATCGGGTAGAGCGACCAGCGCCCCCTGCGGCCCCATCCGCGCCACGACGGTCCGCTTGCCACCGGCCAGATGCTGCGCCGCTTCTGGGACGGAATCAACGTCCGCCAGCGGCACGATTTCCTCTGGCCCGGACCCGAACAGGATATCCGTCAACGGCAGCGCCCGGTCAAGCGTGATGCGCATATCATTTTCCCAGCCCCACAGCTCCAGGCGCAAGTTCAGGTCCAGCGACACCGGAACCCCGGCTTCGTGCGCGATCTGCATGGCGTACAGCGCCGCTTCCCGGACCGGACGCCAACGCAGGCTGATGCCGGTGGTATGCAGCCAGCCCGCGTTGCGAATGACATCAACGGGAATGTCTTCCGGGCGTAAATGGGTCGGCGCGCCACCGTCCGGGGGCCAGATGGCCAGCAGTCGCTCACCGTTGGGATAGACCAGCGCCAGCACCATTGGCGTGAACACATCGGGCCGCACCACCAGCGCAGAAGTGTCGATTCCGTCCTGCGCCAGGTCCGCGCAGATCATGCGCCCATAACCATCGTCGCCGACTACGCCCACGAACGTCACCGGCACCTCCAGACGCGCGAGTCCTACTGCGGTGTTGGCCCCCGTCCCGCCACCATGCAGTTGGGGTGGCGCGATACGCGGCTTGACCGGACCGCTGATCTCCGCTGGTGTATCGATCAGCAGGTCCACGTTGGCGTCGCCCAATACCACGACCGGTCGCCTCATATCGTGGGGGCATTCTCAGTTGAGCACGGCGTATAGTTGCGCACAGCGGTTGGCCCACCTATAGCACACGGTAGCGCTTTTCGTTCAGGAACAAAATGGTGACCGGGTTGCCGGGCCGAGCCAGGGGTGTGTTCTTGAATTCGTTGGCCATGCGCGATTCCGTTTTGGTAATCTCCTTGCCCGCTGGGGTGAAAAAGCGAAAACGCAGCGTAATGTGCAGGTCGTCGTCGCTGTCTTCGTGGCTGCTGCACGACAACACCTCGCCCTTGATCAGCGTTCCCTTGCGCAGCAGTTCGCGGGAGCGGAGATAGCTGTTGAAGACAGCCAGGGTTATCAGCCCAAAGACTACCAGCACAATAAACCCCACAATGATGCCTACGGTGCGGTTATTATCGACCGTATTGTCGCCCACCAGCTCATTGACGCTGGGATTACTTGGCAGATACCGGACCCGGACGGATGAGCCTTTCTCCCGCCACCGGCTGTAATTACTCCAGCTAACCTGCTTCTCCGCGGTGACTTTGCGGTCCTTTTCCACCGCACGGAATTCATACTCGATGTAGTACGAGGTGCTGTCATCGCCTTCACGTTCCTCGGAGTCAATGACTCTGCCCGTCGTCTCGACCCCATTCTGATCCAGCTTGATATCGTTGACCAGACCAACCACACCCACACCGAAGAAAATAAACAGGCCCACCACCAGCACCAACAACAGCACGCCGATTATCCACCCATTGACCGTCGCCGCGATGCGCTTGGTTTTCCCGGCCAGAAAGCGTTCGTTCTTGGGGTGGAAAAAGAACATCTCGCCAGTGGTTTCCGGTTGTGGGGGCCGCACGGCAGCCGCACCGAGTTCACCTGGCTGTGCGATGCCAGACGCCCGGTCCGCGCCGCA
>JAADYV010000396.1 GCA_010092855.1 Chloroflexota bacterium
AACAACGCGGCCAGCATCACCACTGCCAGCAATACAATCCGTATGCGTGCCATGTGCCTGTCCTCCTCCTGTAAGGTTGGGCTATAATTGAACTACCTGAAGCGACGAGGTGCAAACCCTGATGACTACCGTGAACATGTTACCACTTTTCAACGAGTTGCTCGATTACCTGGTGGATAAAGCCACACCCCAGGAAATCCTGGCTTTCAAGGAATCGCCCGAAGCGCAGGCCCATGCCCAAGACCTGCTGGAGCGGCAGAGCGCGGGCACACTCTCCCTCGAGGACGCCCAAATCCTGGAGCAAATGGAGCAGGTTGAACGGTTGATGTCGGTGTTAAAAGCAAAAGCGCTCCGGTCGCTGCATCAGGAATGGGCCGCCTCTCCGCATACCCCATCTCCATGAGGTCGAGGAATAAAGGGCGGGCCACATGCCAACCGGCGCGATCCGCCCCGGTGGATGCTACTCACTCAGCAGGGCGGGCAGGTCCCACAGGTGGATGATGCCCCTGCCGTCAGCGGTGGCCAGCTGCCCATCCGGGCTGAAGGCCAGCGCACTCACCACCGCCAGGTGCCCCTGCACGATGATCAGCGGCTGGTCGTCCCCGTCCAGCGCCTCCGCCACCGACCACACGCGCACCGTCTGGTCCGCGCTGCTGGACGCCAGGAGCGCCCCGTCTGAACTGAAGGCGACAGCCGTCACGTCATCAGCGTGGCCGGACAGCGTAGCAAGCATGTCCCCGGTGGCCGGGTTCCACAGCCGCACCGAACGATCCCAACTGCCGGAGGCCAGCAGTGCCCCGTCCGGGCTGAAGGCCAGCGCGCTCACAAAGCTGCGGTGACCAGTCAACTCGGCGCGTTGGGTGTTGTCGGCCCCGACGCGCAGTTGGATCGTGGCGAACTGGGTGCCCAGCGCCAGCAGCGTTCCATCCGGGCTGAAGGCGGCGCTATAGGCGTTCGCTGCATCGGCGCGGAAAGCATCCACCGGCTCGCCCGCCGCCGTCCACACGCCGAGGGTATTGTGGTGGCTCCAAGCCAGCAGCGTCGCGCCGCCTGCGGGGAACAGGACGGTTTCCACGCGCAGCGCAGGGCTGTCCAGCACGGTGACCAACTCCCCAGCGGGCAGCGTCCACAGGCGCAGTGTGCGGTCAAAGCTGCCGGAAACCAGCCGCGCCCCATCCGGACTGAAAGCCAGCGCGCTCACTGCGTCCGTGTGCCCCGCCAGCACCGCGATGTCGTCCCCGCTGGCAGGGTCCAGCAGGTAAACATTGTTACGCAGCCCGGCATGACCGGACGCCAGCAGCGTCCCGTCCGGGCTGAAGGCCAGCGAGATGACCGGGCTTTCGTCCGGTTGCAGCGTCAGGCGGGCCGGGCGGATAGCGGTTTCGTAGCGCAGACCGGCCAGCAGCGTCTCGACGGCGGGCAGCGCGGCCTCTATTCCACCCGGCGGCGTAATCAGCGCGACCAGCAGCGGCGGCGGCGCGCCCAGGTCGATGGCGAACACGACGGCAGACTCGCGGCTGGTGCTGGCTTCCACGCGGGCAGCGGGATACCCGGCCAGCGTGAGCGGCTCCGGCGGCGCGAAGCCGGTATCTGGCTCAAACGCGAACATCTCGCGCGCCAGCAGGTCGGCGGCGAGGACCAGCGTGATATCAGCGTTTGGCGGCGCGAGGGCGGTCAGCCGTTCCTCAGATCGGTCCGGGGGCAGCAGTGCGATGGCGATTTCGCCGGGCGGGATGGGATTCCCGAAGGCAGCGTCGCTGGTGGCCAGCGTGATCCAGGTGCTGCCTTCGTCTGTGGCCCAGCCCTCCGGCACGTCGAACGAAAGCACGCCCGCTTCGTAGGCGGCCACGTAGCGCCACGCGGACTGGGCATCAGCGGTGAGAGAAACCGGAAATAGCGGGAGGACCAAGAAGGCGATCAACGTGAGCACGGCTGCCCGCCGGAAAAAAGCGTTAAACAGGCGGAGTGAGTTCAACATACACCTTTCCTCATAAACGTCTGCGATTGGTAGCTGCGGGTGGGTGGCGTGCAGTACTAAATCGTGGCGTGGCATGACCAGATTATAGGCCCGAGGGGGCGGCGTTGGGGCAAAATTTCGTTAACGCTCAGCTGGCAAACGAATGAAAACAGGGCACCTCACCGGATGCCCTGCTGGAAGATCAAGCTGCACACAGAAACTAATTCCCGCCGAAGCCGAACTCGACCGTCATCCCGCCGGAAATGTAGCCCAGCGACCCGCTCTGCTCGCTGCAAGTCGGGCCGTCCGATGCTTCGGGAAAGCTGACAACGTATTCATACTCGTATTCGGCAGCCAGTTCAACCTCGCCAGTTTCGGCCTGGGGCACGGTCAGATCGGCGGTATCGCCGGTCGTGAGGTTAGTCACCGTCATCTGGGCGGGGCCGCAGGCGGTATCGTTGTGGAACACCAGCGTGCCGCCCAACGCCTGGCCAGCGGGTGATTGGTCCAGGCAGTAGGCGACATCTTCCAGGCGGAACACCCAATACACGTTCTGGATGTCGCCGTCCACAACGGAATCATACGGTACATCGATGACGACGTATTCGTCCGGGTCCAGTTCCTGCATATCCTCGCCCTGGAAGATCACATATACCGGCACACCTTCACCATCCGCCGCTGTTGCCACGAATTCCGCACAGGACAGCATCAGGTCCGGCTCCTCGCCGATGAAGAACTCGCCGCTGCCGCCGCCCATATAGCCCAGGTAGACCGGAATTTCCGGCTCTGTTGCCCCAGCGCGCACCGAGTCGGCAATGGCCACCAGCACCGGTTGGTAGGTTTCGAGGTTGCCGGGCGCGGTCATGGCATTGATGATCGCGTATTCGCCGGGGGCCAGTTCCAAAACGATGGTTACCACGTCGAAAAACTCACTGGTGCTGGTGGCCAGCATCGCGGGTTTGCTTTCCAGCGGCAGTTCCGTCACTGCGCCGAAATCCATCATACCGATCGTGTCCTCCATCTGCATGACGTTTACGGCGGCCTGCGCCACGTCCATCAGCGGCGGATCGGTTATCAGCGTCACACGCGAGAGGACCGTTTCGTTGACCAGCGCAGGGGTAAAAACGACCGCCATCACGTCGTCTTCAAGATTACTGGCGTTCATGAACAGTTCAATCGGGTCAGGATCGCTGCCGACCACGACCAGCCCGGTATCTTCCAGCGGCACCGCCTTCCACCCGTCCGGGTAGTCAAACGTGAGGGTGCCATCGTCGGTGGTGTAGGTCTGGGTGAGATCGTCCGGTCCCTGGGCCAGTGTGGTCAGGGGCAGCACTGCCAGCAGCAGGAGCAGCATCAGAGCGAAGCGTACATGGCGCATTAGTTTCTCCCGTATTATATTGTCTTGAATTTCTCCCGTATTATATTGTCTTGAAATTGTGGGGTGGTGCTCTATCGATTATACCAGGTGATCAAGCGTGCGCCGGATCGCCACAAAACGGATGGTACGGAAGTGTTCTATCGCTGAAGACCGCACGGACGTGCTACAATTAGGACTACCAACCAAAAACCAATCACTATCAACCAATAACCAACACAATGGCTGAATACACACCCTCCGACCACATTCAGGATATTCTCGACCACCTGCCTACCGAGCCGGGCGTCTACCAGATGCTCGACCCCAACGGCGCGATCATCTACGTCGGCAAAGCCAAGAGCCTGCGCCACCGGGTGCGCAGCTACTTCCAGGCGGGCAACCACGACCCGAAAGTGCTCAAAATCCGGCACGACACCGCCGACATCCAGTTTATCCTCACCGGGGACGAACTCAAGGCGCTGATCACTGAGGCGGAACTGATCCGCGTGCACAAGCCGCGCTACAATGTGCTGCTCAAGGACGACAAGCGCTACCCCTACATCCGCATCACCACCGGCGACGCCTTCCCCACCGGCGAGATGACGCGCCGGCTGGACCGCCGCGACGGGCATCGCTACTTTGGCCCGTTCACGTCGGCGGGCGGGGTGCGCGAGACGCTGGACGTGTTGCGCCGCGCCTTCCCCTACCTGACGTGTGACCGCGAGATCACCGGGCAGGACAGCCGCGCCTGCCTGTACTACGATATCAAGCTGTGCGGCGGCCCGTGCATCGGCGCGCAGACCCGCGACGAATACCGCGAGAACATTGACGGCCTGATCCGCGTGCTGGGCGGGCACGCCAAAGCCGTGTTGGACGACATCCGCGCGCAGATGGAGGAAGCGTCTGAAGCGCTGGACTTCGAACGCGCGGCGATTCTGCGGGACCGGCTGCGGGTCGTGGCACAGATTTCGGCGCGGCAGCGGCTGGTGGCCGACGTCAACGCGGACCAGGACGTGATCGCGTTTGCGCAAGAAGGCAGCGACGCGGTGGTGCAGATGTTTTTGATCCGCAACGGGCGTTTGATCGGCAGCGAATACTTTCCGCTGGAGGGCGCGGAAGGTGAAACCGCCGACGAGATCGTCGAAAACTTCGTCACCCAGTTTTACCAGGACGCCACCGACATCCCGCGCGAACTGATCCTGCCCAACGATGTGCAGGAAGCCGTGATCATCGAGCAGTGGCTGCGCGACAAACGCGGCGGCAAAAAGGTCAAGCTCACCGTGCCGCAGCGGGGCAACAAGCGCGAACTGGTCCAGCTTGCGTCGCAAACCGCCGTCGAAAAGCTGGGCATTCTGCGCGCGCAGTGGGCGACGGACACGGTCAAGCAGGAAACCGCCATACGCGAAATTCAGGACGCGCTGGAACTCCCGAATCCCCCCAACCGCATCGAGTGTTACGACATCAGCACCACGCAGGGCACCGCGATTGTGGCCAGCCGGGTGGTGTTTGTGCAGGGCGTGCCGCGCAAGAGCGAATACCGCCGCTTTAACATCAACACGGTGTACCACGAAGGGTCCGACGATTACCAGTCGATGCGCGAGGCGCTCACCCGGCGCTTTCAACGCTACGTGGACGCGGTCGAAAATCCCACGCCTACCGCGCCCGGCAAAACGGACCGCGAGGAAACCTGGCGCTTGCTGCCCGACCTGTTGATCGTGGATGGCGGCAAGGGGCAGCTTGGCGTGGCGTGCGAGGTGCTGGAACGTTTTGACCTGGTGGAGCGCGTGCCGGTGTGCGGGCTGGCCAAGCAGTTCGAGGAGATCTTCCTACCGGGGCAGGGGCGCTCGATCATGCTGCCGCGCCGCAGCGAGGGCCTGTTTCTG
>JAADYV010000062.1 GCA_010092855.1 Chloroflexota bacterium
ACAGCCAGTGTCATGAACGAAGAGGTCGATCTGCTGCGTCAAAGTGGTTTCGATGGGGTGATCGGTAAGCCGATCAATGTTGCGGCCTTCCCTGGATTGATCGTGCGTGTGGTTCAGGGAGAAACCATTTGGCATATTAGCCAAGCATAACCAGCGTTCCACAGAAACAAGCATTGGAGAACTGCAGGCATGAACGAGCTCAAAGGCAAGCGCATATTCATTGTCGAAGATGATGTCACCAACATGGCTGTGTATGCGGTTACGTTGCGACAGACAGGGGCCACTGTAATTCGAGACTACCTGAATACAGACAGCATTAGTCTGCTGACGAATCACTTACCAATTGACGTGATCCTACTCGACCTGATGCTACGATTTCGGGTCAGTGGCTATGACATATATGACGAATTAGCCGCCCATCCCGAGCTAGCTGATATCCCAGTTATCGCTGTCAGTGCATCCGACCCTGCGCTTGAAATTCCCAAAGCGAAGGCCAAGGGTTTCGCAGGCTTCATTGGCAAACCCATCAATCCACGTAAGTTCCCAGAACAAATCGCTGCATGTATCAATGGTGAACCAGTTTGGTATGCTCATCATAACTCATTGGAGGATATTTGATGAATTGTCTGGCTCTGATTGTCGACGATAACCCAACCAATCTCGATGTTTTGGCTGCGTTACTAAGACGTGAGGGCGTTACCCCCCTTTTGGCAGAATCACCCCGAGACTTGCCGGCTGCACTGGAGGAGGTTGAGCGGGTCGATGTTGTGTTCTTAGATCTGGAGTTCCCAAATTACGATGGCCTGGAACTGATCATAGACCTCAAGCAAGACGCGCGTTTACGCGATGCCCCATTTGTCGCCTATACCGTGCACGTCAGTGAGCAAAACGAGGCGCGAAACGCTGGTTTCGATAGCTTCATTGGCAAGCCGCTTAATGTGGAACGCTTTCCTGACCAGCTCAGCCGCATCTTGAATGGCGAAATGGTGTGGGAAGCCGGTTAGTCGGGTAAGTGCACAGCAATGATACAACACCGGATGGCCCTGACCGGGAAACAGCCGGGCGGCAGTCGTCCGGTTGTGATTCCCAATGGCGTGTGTTAGTCAGGACCCACGTTGGGACAGGGCGCGATCAGGTCAGGTTTGCACGCAGGTCGGTGCGCAGCAGTACGCGGAAACGGGTGCCCTGCCCGACCTCACTCTCGACTTCGATGGTGCCGCCATGCGCGCGCGCAATGCTCAGCGCAATCGTCAAACCCAACCCGGCCCCGGCGGTGGTACGCGACGCCTCAGCCCGGTAAAAGCGCTCGAATACGTGTGGCAAGTGTTCTGGGGCAATACCCTGCCCGGTGTCGGCGATGGTTATGGTTACGAAGCCCGCTGATGCCGCCGCGCCGCTGATGGTGATCGCGCCCTGGTCGGTGAACTTGACCGCATTTTCGAGCAGGTTGACAAACAGGCGAATAAGCTGGTCCCGATCCCCGTTCAAAGTCAACCCCTCTGGAAGAGTGTGGTCAAGGCCAAGATGTTTTCTCTCTGCCAGCGGACGCAGCGAATCGGCAATATCAACCAGCAGTGCAGACAAATCGACAGTCTCGTGTGTGGCTGTCTCTGGGCTTTCGTTTCGCGCCAGCCGAAGCAGGTCGCTTACCAGACCCTGCAACCGGTCCATTTCCCCGGCCAGATCGTCCAGTGCCTGCTCGTAGTCTTCAACGGAACGCCGCTTGGCGCGCGTCATGTCCAGAATGGTGCGCATCGCGGCCAGCGGAGTACGCAGTTCATGCGACGCGTCGGACGTGAACTGCCGTTCGCGCTGGAACGATTCCTCTAGCCGCCCCAGCATCATGTCAAAGGTTTGCGCCAGCCGCCCCACTTCGTCATTAATAGGTGGGAAATCCAGGCGTGCCGACAGGTCTTCTGCCGAAATACGCTGTGCCATGTCGGTGATCGAATCCACGCGCGCCAGCACTCGTGCTGCCAGCCCGTAGCCACCCAGCGCGGCGATGATGACCGAGATCGGCATCCCAATCTGGAAAATGATTAGAAGTTGCTCCAGGGTGTCCTCGACGCTGTCCATTGTCTGGGTGACTTCGACAATGCCCGCCAGTTCGCCGTCTTGGAGGATAGGCACGGCCAACACACGCAGCTTATCGTCCGCGTCATCGGGTTCAGTGGTGGTCACCAACTTTTCCTGCTGTTGGTGGACTGCGTCGAGGATACTGGTGTTGATGGGCAGATCGCGGTAAATGCCGTAGGCCTGGATAATCTCGCCAGAGGGACTGAGAATCCGCGCCGTCAGGCTTTGTTCCTGCAGGTCAGCCGAGAGCGAGTCATTCACGTCCTCGTCGGGCAGTGCCAACTCTCCTTCTTGCGCTTCGACCATCGCGCGAATTTGAGCGGCATTCAATCGCAGCGTATCGTCCACGTTGTTTGACAGCCGGTCTTCCAGCCGGGCGTACACGAAGGCCGCCAGCGCAGCCTGCGCCAGCAGCAGTAGTGCCCCGACCCAAAACGCAAAGCGGAAACGCAGGGTGCGCCAGAAAGCCGACGGCCCGACCGTGTGGTTCACGATCCAGGCTCTAGCTCGCGTCATGCTCTGCGATCCGGTACCCAGCGCCGCGCACGGTGTGAATCAGCTTGGATGAAAACGGGTCTTCGATCTTGCGTCGCAGGTTGCGGATGTAAACATCCACTACATTTGATTCGTGCAAGGCGTCATAGTCCCAGACATGATCCGCGATCTGGGTGCGCGAGAGCACCCGCCCCTGTTCGCGCATCAGGCATTCCAGCACAGCAAACTCTTTGGCTGTCAGTTCAATGGTGGCTCCGGCGCGGTGGACAGACCGGGTGCGCACATCGAGCGTCAGGTCAGCTATGTGCAGGGTGTTAGTGCGCGGCTGGTCCAGGC
>JAADYV010000063.1 GCA_010092855.1 Chloroflexota bacterium
GGAACAAAACTCGCCGTTGACGCGGTTGTAGGCGCACATCACGGTCCAGGGCTTGCCGCCCCTGACGGCGCGCTCAAAGCCTGCCAGATAGATTTCGCGCAGCGCGCGCTCATCGATCTCGGCACTGATCGTCAGGCGCTCGAATTCCTGGTTGTTGGCGGCGTAGTGCTTAAGCGAGGTACCAACGCCCTGGCTTTGAATGCTGCTGATCAGGCTTGCGGCCAGCTCCCCGCCCAGGAATGGGTCTTCGGCGAAGTATTCGAAGTTACGGCCACACAGCGGCGTGCGTTTCATGTTGTTGCCCGGACCCAGCAGAACGTCAACATCGTAGGCTTTGCATTCGGTGGCCAGCGCCTGGCCCAGCGTGTGCAGCAGCTTGCGATCCCAGGTGGAAGCCAGCAGCGACGCGGTCGGGAAACAGGTCGCGGGGCGATTCCCGGTACCCCAGCCCTCGTCTTCCAGCGAGCGGCGCACGCCGTGCGGACCGTCCGCCATGCGGATGGCAGGTACGTCCAGGCGGTCGACGGCGACGGTCTGCCACGAGTTCGCGCCGGTGCACAGCGCGGCTTTCTCTTCTAATGTCAACTGCTCAATAATTGATTTGATGTCCATAGGTAGCTCTTTTCCCAAAGGCGGATACGCAAGTTTGCTGTGCTGTGAGAGCGCTCTCACACTGTATCTACCCCTAAGCATAGCGCTTTCTGCCCAGGACACAAGTTCTCGAAACATATCTCTATGGGATCAAAAAAGCGGCTCATGTTTGAACCGCTTTTCGGCTCTCTCGACGCAAGGTCTACGTCGTCACTTCACTGAAGAGTTCCACTGCGCAATCCCTCCAGTTACTTGAATAGACCAATGGCGAACTGGCGCGCCCCAATCCAGCGGATTGCCCCAATCCAGCGGATTGCCCTAATCCAGCGGATTATCGAGGCGGAAGCCGTGCCCGCGTACCGTTACGATGTATTGGTGGTCGGGGTCCACTTCGGCCAGCCGGTCTCGCAGGCGGCGCACCAGGGCATCGATAGCCTGTTCGCTGACGCCTTCGCCAATCGCGTCCGGCCACACGGCTTCGACCACTTCGTCGCGGGTGCGAACTGCGCCCGTGCCATCATACAGCAGTTCTAGCAGACGGTATTGCGGCAGGCTCAGCGGGGGATCGACCTCAATCGTGTCGATGAACACGCGCCGCGAGTCACGGTTGAGCTGCAAGCGCCCCAGTGTATTCGGCAGGTCATCGACCAGCAGGGGGGCGGTCGCTTCTGAGCCAACGTACGTCATCTTGACCGCCAGCGCGATCTGGATTTCGTCGCCGTCACGCAGCGGGATGGTGGTGGACTGCACCTGTTTGCCATTCACCCATGTCCCGTTTTTGCTGCCCAGGTCTTCCATGTAGTACGTGTCGCCAGAGCGGTAGATGCGGATGTGCTCGCGCGACACCTGGCGTTCAGGCAGCACCAGGTCACATTCCCCACCGCGCCCCACGACCAACTCATCCTCCCAGATGGTCCAGCGCTGTCCGGCTTTTTCACCTTCGTGGATGAGGAGTACAGGTTTTTCTGGTATCTCTGACATAGCGTTATCCCTTGACAATTGTTTTGGGCCGGGCTATGGTGGGCTAGCAATGACCATGATGGATATTTGGAGTATAGCGGGATTTATGGTTCGCCTCAAGCCCGGCGATATTCTACGCAATCGCTATGAAATTGTCGAAATTATCGGCCAGGGCGGGATGGGCTGTATCTACAAAGCGGCTGATAAACGCCTGGAAGGGCGCTTCACCGCTATCAAGGAGATTCAGCCTGACCCGAACGACCCGCCCGAAGACCGTGAACAGAACCGCCGCCAGTTCCAGCGCGAAGCGAGTGTGCTGGCCCGGTTGGACCATCCCAACCTGCCGAAAGTCTCCGACTTCTTTGGCATGGACGAGCGCGACTTCCTGGTCATGGACTACGTGCCGGGCTATGATCTGCGGCAAGCCATTGACCAGGCCCTGCGCCGCGGAGCGTTCATCCCCGAAACGCAGGTCTTAAACTGGGCGGACCAGTTGACCCATGCGCTGCAATACCTGCACAGCCAGGAACCACTGGTCCTGCACCGCGATATCAAGCCGGGTAATATCAAGCTCACGCCAGATGGATTAATTAAACTGGTCGATTTTGGGCTTGTCAAGTTATTACAGTCCGACGACCACCGGACGATTACGGTCGTGCAGGGGCGGGGCACGGCGTTGTATACGCCGCTGGAACAGTACGGCGGTGACATGGGCCACACTGACGCTCGTACCGACCTGTATGCCCTGGGCGCGACGTTGTATCACCTGCTGACCAATACACCGCCTCCAGAAGCCAAACAGCGGTTCCTAACGCCGCGCGCGCTGCGCGATCCGCGTGACATCAATTCCGCTATCCATGACCGGACGGCGCGAGCTGTGCTATGGGCCATGTCGATGCATCCCGAAGACCGCCCGGAAAGCGTGGTGGTGTTACGTGAAGCACTGTTTGGCCAGGGGCCGCTGCCGTCGCGACGGGCGGTGTCCGGGCTGCGCCGCGCTGATCTAAGCGAGCCCGACCAGCAGCGCGATGTGGCGCTGGTGCAGGGCAATATCGCCCTGGCGATCCTGGCCGCGATCTTGTTAGTGGCGTCGTTGATCATCACGCTGACTGCGTCTCCGCTGCCCTGAGATTCCCCTGCATTACCGGCTGCCCTGCTGATGGTGCCACAGGCCCCACCACGCATACACCAACCCGACCAGCCCTGCGCCCAACGCCGTGATCACCGGGGCCAGGTTGTTTAGCAGGTCGTGCAGTTGGTCTGCACCGGGACCGCCAACGCCGTAGTAGATGTATCCCGTCAGGCCCGCGACCAGGCAGCTTAGAATAACGCGCAGCCCACCATCCAGCGAAAACGTGGTTGAGAGTCCCGCCGAGAACCCCAGTGCACCCAGCAAGACCAGCCCGACCACAGCCAGGAAAAAATCTGCCAGCGCCACACGCGCACGGTCTTCGCCGGCGTCTTCTTCTGTGCCGGGCGGAGGACTGGCAGCGGTCTCTGGCTCGGCGGGCAGGAGCGATTCATCCTGGACCTCGGTGGGAACAGCGGCCAACGCGGGGGCGGGTGCTGGCGTGTTCTCTGGGCTGGTTTCTATCGAGGTAGGGGTGCGATTGGCTGGCAGTTGGGTAACGGTGGCGAGTGGCGCTTCGACCTGGTCGGTGGCTTCGGTGACAATGATCGCGAAGGGCTGCGCGTTGGTGGCTTCCTGGCTGGTAGCCGTGATCTGGAAGCGCCCAGTGCGGTTGGCGGTGAAATTGGTGTAAGCAATGCCATCCCGCGTATATTCCGGTTGGTTCGTGCGCAGGTCGCCGGTATCGGTCACGGTGGTGATGGTAAATTCCACTGGCGTGTTGTCCGGCACGATATTGCCGTTATGATCCAGCAGCAGTCCGGTGCGCACAATGAGCTGTTGGCCGAGGGTCATCGCCAAGACGTCTGGCGTGCGGTTGGCAGGCAAAACGGTTTCCCCGTCCAGCAGCGCGATTTCGAGCTGCGTGGTTTGCGCTGGATCGGGCTGGGTGACCGCCGCCAGATCATAACCGGTGGCGGGCAGGCTGATCGGCAGCGCACCCTCAAAGCTCACTTCCTGAAACAAGGCGCGTGCCGCTGCGTCGATATAGTACGGGATGGTGCTATACAGGCCGAAATAGGCTGAAAGCTTGCTGATCTCGGTCGAAGTCAGGTAAGTGGGAGCTCCCAGCGCGATCACGACCACATGCGCGCGCTCCACGAGTTCCGTCTGGTGCTGTAGAAAATCGCGCACCACGGTCGATGCCTCAGCCTGATCCGACACATCGAGCATCACCAATACGACCCAGTCTACATCACGGAGTGCTTCGCCCATGCGCCGATTGGTCTGGAAGGTGTTGGAATCTGCAGATGTGCCTTCGATGTTGCCCTGCAGGTAGTCTTCAAGTTGGCGAAACGAAAAGCTCGTTACCCGTTCCGGGCGAATTTCGTCCCCGGCAGCGTAGTTTCGCTCGATGGCCGATTCAAGCGCATTCGGTGAGACTAATGGATACGAGATACAGGTCGAGCACTGCTGCACCAGGCGCATATCGGTGAAGATGACGATGTTCTCATCGCGGGTCGGGGGTGGTGGCAGGTTCTCGCGACTCGGCGCAATCAAGGTGACGCCTTCCTGCGCAATGCGATACAACTCATCCCCGGCCTGGCCAACCGTGCTGACATCGATCACGCGGTACAGGACATTCTCCAGGCTCAGGTCACTGCCATACAGGGTTAGCTTCAGGCGCAGCACGCGCCGCAGCGAGGTGTCCACCTGGGCCCGGAAAAGTGGATCGTTTTGGTATAACTCGGCAAAAAACGCGATCACGTCGCTTACATTTTCGAGCTGGTCCGCGCCGTCCTCGGGACCAAAATTGTCCATGTAGAGGATATCGTTGCCTGCCAGGAAAGCCGCGCGTGCCACCTGGCGATGAGGGAAGGGAGTCGCGTTATAATAGCGGCGGATGGCAGGTGTGCCCAGTGGACTGCTGACCATGATGCCCTCTTCGCGCCAGGCTCTGAAGTAATCCAGTTCAAGCAGTTGGTTGGCTGCCTGGCTGTCCACGCAGACCGGCGCGGTCGTGCTGCGGATGTTTTCGCCCAGGTAACGTATGTTAGCGCATTGGATTCCGTCGGTGCGCGCCAGGGAATGTCCAGCCTGCCCGGTGACAGCGTAGAAAGGCAGCAGGTCGATGCGGCTCAGTTCTTCGATAGAGCGCGGCACAACCGGGATTTCTTCGGCGGGTTGGGTGTCGGCAAAGCCCAGACCGGGGAAGTTCTGGGCGATGACGGCGATCTGGCCCTGGCTGCCCTCGTGCAGGCCAGTAATGTAGGCCTGGCCCATCTGGCCTACCCAAAAGGGATTTCCCCCGAACGTATCTACGCCAAGGTCGAGCGCGCGGTCGGTCCCTGGTTGCTGCACGACATCCAGCGCTGGACCGAAAAGCATGTTGATGCCCATTGCGCTGAGTTCCGCCCCTGCGATCTGGCCTACCTGCCGGGCGTTGGCTGTGTTCCAGGTGGCGCCCAATGCCATGTAGCTGGGCAGCGGGGTGGTGCCCTGTGCGATTTGCGTGCCCGGTTGGCTGTTCCCGGCGTGCTGGGTGGCGACAAACAGCGGGACAAATGTGCGTGGGTTGGCGCGTTCGTTGGTGCCCTGGGCAGCATCGTAGGCGGTCTGTTGCAGGCTTCCGGACAGGTTCTTCATCAGGCTGGGGGTATTGACCGGGCCGATGATGTTGTCGTTTTCGGCCAGCAGTATCACGCCGCCGATGTTGTAGTCGGTGATCAATTGCACAATGTCGGTGTTGTCGTCCAGGCGAGTGCCTTCGAAGGTAACCAACATCAACTGGCCGACACGTTCGGCAGGCGTCAAGGTGTTGATGATGGCCGCGATCTGCGCATCCAGCGGATCCGAATCTTGCCCCCGAGGATCCGCCATCACGGGGGACAACACCGCTAGCCCCCAGGTGAACAGCAGCGAGAGGAACGCAGCAGCCCTAATTAGGCGTGAGTTCGACATTGATTTCTACCGGGCTTTCTGTGGTGTTGTCGACGAGGATGCCGTCCGCACTGACCGGGAGATAGCCATCGGCCATCACCATAATGCTGTATAGCAGTGGTTCGTCCTCGGTGCCGCGCCGCAGCAAGATCGGCACCTGGAAGCGCCCGTTCTCGTCGGCAGTGGACAGGCTGCGTATCTGGCGCGATTCCCACAGGAAATCTTCGATACTAAACTCCGGCTCCAACACGATAAACATCGCGCCGGGAATGCCGGCCCCGGTTTCGGCGTCGGTGATGGTGCCGCTCATCTGCGCGCCCTCCGCGCTTTCGAAGACCTCCACCGGAAGCTGGCCCAGCCCGACCCTGACGCGCTCGACTTCCTGCGTGACATTGGCGATCTGAATTTCGAAAGCGTAGGTACCGTCAGGCAGGGTGCCCAGGCTGTCCAGGCTGAAGAAGAGGTTTTGGCCATCGGGCGGTGCGCGCCAGGGTTCGGTGACCTGGAACAGCACTTCGTTATCAACCAGCCAGCGGCGGGTCCAGAGCGTACCCGGCGCAATCAAGCGCCAGTCGAAAAAGACGTACAACTGCTCGATGGCGGGCGGAAACTCGGCGCGAACGGTCTCTTCGACCGGCACCCCCCCAGCCTGTTCAGTACTAAAGCGAAAGCCAGTGAAGATTTCGGTGCCGAGCATGACCGCGCCGCCCGCGACAACAAAATCGGCAGTCGCGCTCAGACTGCCTTCGATATACAGCTCCAGGCGATAGTATCCCGCGTCGAACTGCGCGCCGACTGCCTGGGCATTGATGATGTGGGTGCCGGAACTACCTCGTTCTTCCGGCCACGCTTCAGTGATGCGCGGTTCCAGTGCCCCCCCATCTTTGTACCAGACCTGAGTCCAGTTCAGGCCAGGGCGCATGTTCAGGTAGGAGAATTCGGCATGTACGAAAGTGCCCTCGGGCAGCACATAACCGGTGCTCATCAAGGTTCCGGTCCCTTCGTCCAGCGTTGCGAAGAGAATGCTTGAAAAGGTGGGGGGTGGTTCGCTGCTCCCCCGGCTGCCGATCAGAATACTTTTATTGTCGGCTTCGCGGCCTTCGATGAAGATGCGGAACACATACAAGCCGGGCTGCCAGGTGGTCTCGTCGCTGGTGGCGCTGCCGATGTACCATGTCCCGCGTTCCCCGCCGCTCCAGGTGCCGGGCGGTAGGCTGTGCACGCGGTCGGGAATGTCATCGACGGTAACCTTGAGTTCGTAGATCAGGCCGTCCCGCATGTTGTCATAGTCAAAGAACAGGTACAGGCTGGAGGTACCGCCCGGTACGCTGCCGACCACGCTGGCCGGGACCCCGTTGGAACTGACGCTGGTGGCGAAGAACATACGGCTCAGTGCCGGTTCCTCTGTCTGAGTTGTGCTGGTGATAGGCGCGGCGAAGCTAGACGATTCGCCTTCTGAAATGCCGAGTGTCGCGGCGCGCACCAACCCACGTGCCAGGCGCGAGGGACGCAGAGCCGTGATGAAGCCGCCGATGGGCACACAGCCATCGTTGCGGTCGGCGCGACCATCGCCGGTGGTGTCCTGAATCACACGGCAGTCCTCGACCACGCCGCTGAGCCGGGCCGGGGCGATGGTTGGAATGCCGATCAGTCTGCCGCTGCGGTCATATGCGCCGCCACCGCTCATGACGCCGGGGATTTCAGCAGTGGTTCGAATCCAGGCGCGGTCGCCAGCCTGAGCTTCTGCGGTAAAGCCGCTGATCGTGCCGCGCACGGACGTGACCGGCGAATTAGCCACGTCCAATACTTGCGCTTCCTTGCCAAAATCCGGATAGCCCACGATGGTGATCGTATCGTCCAACTGGGTGGCAGACGAGTCGCCCAACTCGACAAAGGGCAAGATCAGGCTGTTGGCTTCGACGGCGCGGCCATCCAGGTAGTTCGTAATGCGCAGCGTGGCGAGGTCGAGGCCCTGGTTGGCGTTGACCACTTCGGCCACGTAACTGGGCACGGGTGGTTCGTCCAGGTGCACGGTGATGGCGATCACGATGCGGTCCGAGCGGCAGATATCACTGGGCTGGGCGATGTGGGCGTTGGTCAGGATCAGGCCGTCGGAGGCAACCAGCGTGCCTGATCCGACGCAGGAAATGATGGTCTGGTCCTGGGTCTGGTAAGTTTGCATCACAAACACGGTGGCGCGCTGGATCGTCTCCTGATTAAGCGCGATCATCGGCGGTGGCACCGGGGTCGGTTCGGGTTCATCATCGTCTTGGGCCTGGCCGCTGGTCAGGGGCAGCACGGACAGTCCGAGACCCAACACGATGCTCAACAGGCTGAGTGTCAGGGGCAGCCAAAAACGTATATGGCGTCGCGGTGTGTTCATCAGAATATTTCCAACGTGTTTAACAGATTTTCGAAACGATACAGGTTGGTGTCAAAGCGGCTTTGTTCTTCACGATACGTCACGACAATGGCCTGCGTGCCACGCAGCGACACCACGTCCACTGCCTGGACCACGATGGGTTTGCTCTCCAGGTACGGGTTGGGTTCCACCTGGGTATAGGCGTAGATCATGCGGCTGGCGGGCGTGCCGTCGCGCAAGGTTTCGTTACTGCGCGAAATCTGGCGATAGGCGGAGAACTGGGTCGCGCGCTGGAGGTGTAAATAGTCCAGCACGGTGCGCGGTGTGGCACCAGGGCCCACCGGCAAAAACGAAACCTGCAGCGTGGTTTTGTAGGGCAAAGCACCGGGGTCCTGAGCGCGGAAAACGAACTCGGAGCCGCCGTCGTCGTCCAGCAGCCAGTTCTGTGGTACCTGGGCGCGCACCCCGGCATCCAGGTCCTCGAAGGTTTGGGTGGCGGCGGTGGCGCTGTTGCGCAGCGCGATCCCTAGGAACACCATCACGACGGCCAGGACCAGCGCCAGGTAGCTGTTCCACTTCTGATTAAAATTGAGTTCGGTCGAGTCGCCGATTTCAATGTATTCGCTCATAAGTGTTTGCTCATAACGTCTGCCTGCTGCCGGTCAGGGCTTCCATGCGTGCGTCCGCGTTTTCGACCACAAAAGCGACCGCGATGAACAGGGCCGCTACCACGCCAAAAGCCAGCAGCAAGCCGCGAAAGGGCGAACTACCCGTTGCCCCGACACCGATGTCGCTGACGACCGCGATCACGCGGAAGCTGTAGTATGCGCCGCTCAGTCCGGCAGCGATCAGCAGGCCCACCGGCAGCCAGAAGACCGGCGGTGGTTGTCCGATGCGCAGTTCGGCCAGGAACAGGCCCATGATGATGCCGATACCCAGGTGGGAAAACGTGATGCTGGCCACACGCAGCGCGGTTGCGCTCAGGGTGGCGTCGGTGTACAGCGCGAACCGAACGTTGAGCACCACCGCGTAGCCCACAGACACAGCCAGTGCATACGCGATCCCGTCCAGGCGCTGCTGGAAGCGCTCGGGCCAGAACGTGTAGCGCAGCACGGCATACTTCAGGAATTCGGCACTGAAACCCAACGTCAGGGTGTAACCGATGATGCGGCCAAAAAAGCGCTCGTCGGGCAGCCACTGGTCGGTAAGGAACAGGCGCTGCTCGAGCGGCACGGCGATCCCGTTCGCCACCAGCCCGCCCAAGATCAGCACACCGAACAGTCCCCGGCGCGGTTGCAGGGCGCGGCGTTCCCCACGATACGAAAAGACGATCCACGCGCCCAATGGCAGCACGGCGATGCCCAGCTTGGCCGGTGTGCTGGTGATCGCCAGGTCGAACAGGGCGGAGGTGAAGTAAATCACGACTACGGCCAGTAACAGCGTCACTACTTCCAACCAGGCAGTTCGCCAGACGCGCCGGTACGGGTAAATCTCTTCCGGCTCGATTTCCGGCGCGAGTACAATGGGTTCAAACGACACGACAAACAATCTCCTCTGCTGTTGATCACAGTCAGGGGCAGTGGTAGACTTGCAGCATTGCCTGATTCTACCGCGCTCTGAAGCAGGCGACCAAGCACCAACGAAACAGCACCGGGGGATCGTGTGATGTACAGCAAATCGGCCGCGTGGTACGACGCGATATACGGCTACAAGAACTACGAGCAAGAAGCGCAGGTGCTCCACAAACTGATCTGGGAACGCCGCCGCAGCGCAGGCCGGATGCTGCTCGACGTGGCTTGCGGCACCGGGCGGCACCTGGAGTATTTGCAGCAGCACTACCTGGTCAAAGGGCTGGACATCAACCCGGAACTGCTCGCCATTGCGCACCAACGCTGCCCTGGTGTGGAGTTCTACCGAGCTGACATGGTGGAGTTTGACCTGGGTTACCGGGTTGACGTGATCGTGTGCCTGTTCAGCGCCATCGGGTATGTGAAGACGGTCTCGCGTTTGGAACAGGCGCTGCGTACCATGTTCCGGCATTTGAAGCCGGGCGGCCTGGTGATCATCGAACCCTGGTTTTCGCCGGATGTGTGGCAGCCGGGTACCGTCCATGCGACCTTTGTGGACGAACCAGAGCTGAAGATCGCGCGTATGACCATTAGCGAGCGAGAGGGACGGCTGAGCCGCAACAATTTTCATTACCTGGTGGCAACACCGGACGGCGTTTCGCACTTCACTGAACGGCACGAATTGGGGTTGTTCACTCATGCCGAATACATCGCAGCATTTCAGCAGGCCGGCCTGGACGCGATGCACATACCGGAAGGTTTAACCGGGCGGGGATTATTCCTTGGCGTGTGTCCGGCAGCATGACCTGTGGTTGAACGGCGAACATGCCAGGCTTGGATGAGGGACAAGGAAAAGACTTATGGCTGAACGAACACGCAGGCGGTGGCCCGTGCTACGCCTGGGCATTGTCGGGGTGGTGGTGTTGGCCGTTGTGGCGGCAGCGGTCGTGACGGCTGCGGTGATGTTGCGCGACGACGAGCAGGACGAGGGGAATAAGATTATCTACGGGTTGACGCTCAACCCGTCTGGCTTTGACCCGCACATCCACATCTCCTCCGAATTGGGCATTCCGTTTTATTCCGTTTATGACACCCTGGTCTACCGCCAACCAGAGACGTTTGAGATTTTCCCTGGGCTGGCCGAAGACTACGAGATTAGCGATGACGGGTTGGTGTATACCTTCTACTTACGGCAGGACGTGACCTTCCACGACGGCGAGCCGTTCAATGCGCAGGCGGTGGCTGCCAACCTGGACCGCATCACCGACAATGACCTGGACTCGGGCAAGGCGCGCCGCCTGTTGGGGCCGTACACCGACAACGAGGTCGTGGACGAATATACCATTCGGCTGCGGCTCTCGGAGCCGTATGCGCCGCTGCTGGACGGGTTGAGCCAGGTCTACCTGGGCATGGCCAGCCCGCGCGCGTTGGCCGAATATACCAAGAACTCATACCAGTGGCACCAGGTCGGTACCGGCCCATACATGCTCGACGAAGTTGTTCCCGGCGAGCGGATTATCCTGCGCCGCAACCCGGATTATGCCTGGGGGCCGCTATACTACGCGGGGCGGCTGCCGGATGGCACGGTGGACCCGGTGTGGGAAGCCAACGCGGTCGATACGATCGAATTCCGGTTTTACACCGATCCGCCCACCCGCCGGGATGCACTCGAAAGCGGCGAGATTCAGATTGTAGGCGAACTGCTGCCGCTGGATGCGGAAGCACTGGCGGGCAGCGCCTCTATCCAGACGCTGAATACGCGCGTGCCGGGGATGTCACAGCTCTTTTTCTTCAACACGCAGCGTGAGCCGACGAACGATGAACGTGTGCGGCAGGCGCTGGTATACGCCACCAACCGCACTGCCATCGTCGACGCCGTGTTCCAGGGGCAGTCGCGTGTGGCGTATGGACCACTGGCATCCAACACGCCTTCGTATGATGCCGCGCTGGAAAACCCAGACTCGCCGGAGCTCTCATACCCGTTCAACCCGGACTATGCGCGCCAGTTGCTGGAAAGCGTCGGGTATACCGACAGCGACGGCGATGGCTGGCTGGACCAGAATGGCGAGCGATTACAGTTGACGATGGTGTTCGCCGGGTGGAACCAACTGCCGGATGTGGCACAGTTGATCCAGAGCCAGTGGCGCGAAATCGGCATTGATCTGCAATTGATCCAAGCGCCGGATTTCCCGGCATTGAGCGAGTACGCCGATGAAGGGAACTTCGACCTGATCGCGCTGTATGATTTCGGCGTTGATCCGAGTATTCTCAACGGCTTTTTTTTGACGGACGGCGCGCGCAATTGGTCCGGGTTCAGTGATGCTGAAGTAGACGGCTGGCTGACGGCAGCAGTGCGAGAGAGTGACTCCGCCGAACGCGACCGGCTTTACGCTTCAGTACAGCGCCGGATCATGGAGCGGGCCGTGATTCTGCCAATCCGTGATTTGACCAACGTGCATGGGTATTCGGTGGCGTTGGACGGCGTCATCTTCAGCGCACAGGGCTGGTGGCCGCTGTTGCAAAACTTCCAGTATTCCCCGTGATATGATTCTTCGCTGGCACGACATAACCCGAAACAGAGGTAGGAGCGTAGCGCGCTGCGCTCCTGCTGTTATTGCTGGCAGGCGGTGCGCATGATCGCATATGGTGCGCGGCGGCTGGCCATAGCGCTAGTGGTGGCGTGGCTGGCGCTGACGCTGGCGTTTGTGGCGCTGCGCTGGGTACCGGGCGATGCCGTCGATGCGACGCTGGGCCGGGCCGGGCTGGAAGATGCGGAACTCGACGCGCGGCGGGACGAACTTGGGTTCAACGATCCGGTATGGCGGCAGTACCTGGTCTACCTGGGCGGTCTGGTGCGCGGCGACTGGGGCGAATCGCTGGTGTCGGGCCAGCCGGTGCGCGATATCCTGGCGCAGAATCTGGGACCAACGGCGGTGTTGGCGATTAGCGCGTTGATCGTGGCGGCGGCGTTGGGGCTGGCGTTAGGCGTGGTGGCGAGTCTGGCGCGCGCGCGAATGGTACGCGCTGGGGCACAGGCGGTGATCTCGCTTGCGCTTTCGACCCCCGTGTATTGGACGGCGACGCTGGCCATTTTCCTGTTTTCGGCGCAATGGGGTTTGCTGCCGGGACCGGGTGGGCGTGGGCTGCGCTACCTGGTGCTACCGATGTGCGTGTTGGGTTTCCATACGGCGGGCAGCATTGCGCAGGTGACGGCCAGCAGTGTCCGCGAGGCAGCAGGCCGGGCCTTTGTGCGGACGGCGCGCGCGAAAGGCCTTCCTCCGGTACCAGACGTGGTCGAGCACATTTTGCGGGTAGGCTTGCTGCCCGTCATCGCGGTGGTGGCTCTACAGTTGGGTTTCTTGCTGAGTGGCACCGTGATCACCGAAATGATCTTTGTGCGGCGGGGATTGGGGCGCGTGCTGCTGCAAGCCGTCAACAACCGTGACTATCCCGTGATCCAGGGTGTGGTCGTGCTCTCGGCGGTGGTCTACAGCCTCGCCAACGCGCTGGCCGATGTGCTTTCGGCGCTGGCCGATCCGCGCGTGACGGGGGGCGAGGGATGACACGCTCACCGATCCAACGCGCGCCGCCGGTCACGCTGCTGGCGGCTGGACTGCTGGGAGTGCTATTGCTGGCAGCGGTGCTAGCTCCCCGGCTGGCCCCGCACGATCCTCGCCACGCCGTACCGGAAGACCAGCTTCAATCACCCTCGGCGGCGCACCCCTTCGGCACCGACTACCTTGGGCGGGACGTGTTCAGCCGGGTATTGTTTGGCGGGCGGCGCACGCTGGGCATGGCGCTGCTAGCTGCCGGGGTGACGCTGCTGCCGGGCCTGGCAGTGGGCGTGGTCGCCGGGGCCGGAAAACACGCTGCCGGGCCGGGGCCCTGGCTCGATGCCGGGCTGATGGTGGTGATGGATGCGCTGCTGGCCTTCCCGCATTTGCTGCTGGCGCTGGTGATGGTGGCGCTGCTCGGTTCGGGCACAACACAGATCGCGCTGGCGGTGGGTGTTGCTGGGCTGCCGGCATATGCACGAGTGACCCGCGCTGCCGTGATCGAAGGGCTGGCGCGTCCCCACCTGATCGGCGCGCGCGCGATTGGGGCTGGCTGGGGTGGGGTGGTGTGGCGGCATGTGCTGCCGGGAATCGCGCCCACGCTGCTGGCTTTTGCCGGGGTGACACTCAGTTGGGCGATTTTGAACAGCGCTGCGCTGACGTTTCTCGGTTATGGCGGCGACATCAGCGCGCCGGATTGGGGCGTGATGTTGGCTGATGGGCGTGCGGTATACCGGGTTGCGCCCTGGGTCGTGATCGCGCCGGGGGCTGCGCTTAGCCTGACCGTGCTGGCCATCAACCTGCTGCTCAACGGCAGCCGTCGCTAGCCGATGGGCAGTTGGGCGGGCGTAGGCGTGGTCGGTGTCGGCGAACCGTCCAGCGTCGGGGACGGCGTGGGTGTTGGTGTGGCGGGTGGCAGTACGTTGAACTCGATGCTGTTGGATGAGGGATCGGCGACTAAGACTCCCTGGTCCAAAAAGGCAGCCGTGGCGGTGACCGTTGGTTCATTGATCGATCTGGACGGCATTAGCCCGCTTGTGCTGACTTCGTAGTAGACCTGAATGCGATACTGGCCTGGTTCAGTAACCCCCAGGGCTTGCAGCAGTTCCCACGATATTTCCAGTTCCTCGTTGCAGCGGTTGCGCGGTCCCAGCAAGTGCAGGTCGTCCCAATTGAAAGACGGTGGTACCGTAGTAGGCGCAGATAGTACAGGGTTTCCGAGCGGTGAGTATGGACCCTGCGGTACATCCAGGCGGGTGAGTTCGAAACGCAAGCCTTCCACCGGGTTTGGGAGAGCGTTTTCGCCGTCGTCGCGCCCGAAGACCGGCGTACCATCTTGCGGCAAATAAAGCACCGCCGGCCCCTTGTCTCTGTTCCGAAAGATGACGCGCACAGTCAGCGGCTCGCCCTGGCGGATCGCTTCCTCGTCCAGCTCGAGGTCGATGCTGAGGGCGTGGAAGTCGTCGCGCTCGGCCAGCATGGAGCGGTTGTTGCCGCCGATGGGATTAGCCAGTTCCGAGCAGGTGTGGCCGCGCTGGGTGCGTTCCGACAGCACTGGTACGAATGTCAGGTAGGGGAAGACGGCGACCAGGATCACCGTAAACATAGCGATACCCAGCGCCCATGTCACCCGGTCAACCCCACCCAGGCGGTCCCGGATACCCCAATTGCGTTCCCTGCGGCTGCGACCTTGTCTGCGTGCCATACGCCCTATCCCTCAGTGAGCCAGTTCTCCACCCGGTCAACAATGTCGTCCGGCGTAATAGTGGTCATGTCGATCCACTGGAGGCCGACGGCATGACCATTGAACCATGTGTATTGGCGGCGGGCAAATGCGCGCGTGTCACGCCGGATAGCGGCAATTGCGTCGGCCTCTGGTTCGTTCCCGGCAAAGTAGCCCCGCCACTGAGCGTAACCTACGCCGCTCATCGCCGGACATTCCCAAGTATAGCCTGCTTCCAGCAGAGCGCGAACCTCGTTGAGCAGGCCCGCCCTTACCATATTGTCAATGCGGGTGTCGATGCGGTCGTAGAGTATTTCGCGTTCCATGGTCAGCCCCAATTGCAATATCCGCAGCGGCGGCGGTGATTGGCGCTGCAAGACCGTGATCGGTGTGCCGGTTTCGAGAAAGACCTCCAGCGCGCGGATTACGCGGCGCACGTTGCGAAAGTCGATGCGGTCGGCGGCTTCGGGATCATGCTTGCGCAGTCGGTCGTGCAGCGCTTCCGCACCCAATTCGCCGGCGAAGGTTTCCAGTTCGGCCCGCAGGTTACGGTTCGGCGGCACTTCGGGGATGCCCCAACCTTCGATGACGGCGCTGATATATTGGCCCGTCCCGCCGACCAGCAGCGGCAGCTTGCGCCGGGCGGTGATAGCCGAGATTGCCCGGTATGCGGCGCGCTGGTATTGAGCCAGGGTGTAAGACTGGTCCGGCGTCACGATATCTAGCAGGTGATGGGGCGCGGCGGCGCGTTCGTCAGGGGTGGGTTTGGCCGTGCCGATGTCCATATACCGGTATAGCTGGCGGCTGTCCGCGCTGACGATTTCGCCGCCCAGTTTGCGCGCCAGGTATATCGCCAGGTTTGTTTTGCCGCTAGCCGTTGGGCCGAGAATCACGACCAGGGGGGGCTTGATTGGTTGGGTGATGTCTGGTTCGGGGGCGGGCTCTACAGCACGCGCGCCGCTGCTGCCCGACGGTGTCGCTGATGGGGTGACGTCGTGCGGTGAGAAGCACACCAGCGGCCCGCCCGCGCCCAGTGGGATGGCCTGATGATCACCAGTGGATGGCATTGTGAACCACCTCCAGGGTCAGCTTGCCGTGCTGATGAGCAACGGCAGCCACGTCAACGCGCCAGGGCGTTTTGTCGAGGTCGTGGGCGTCCAGGTACGCCTGCGCCAGCGCGACCAGCCGCGTCTGTTTGCGCGCGTCCACGCTGCTGAGTGCGGCTTCTATCGCGGCTTCGACCGCGCCGCGCCGGGTACGCACCTCGACAAACACGATCTCGTCTCCTTCTTGCGCGACGATGTCCAGTTCGCCCAGGTCGGGGTGCCGCCAGTTGCGGGCCAGGATGGTGTATCCTGCTGCTTGTAGGCGGTCCGCCACCCAGTTCTCGCCGTGCTGCCCAAGTGTATGTCGTCGGTCGGGCTGTGGTCCGGACATGCTGTGTCCCTCACTGTCTGAGTCCACTCCAATCTTGCCAGGGATTCTGGGATCGTGCTACAATCGCGCCATGCTGTACCGATGATGAGGCAGTATGTGGCAGTGGCTGCGGGGAGTTTAGAATGCCGTTTGTAAACGTGTTGAAGCAGGCCGATATTTTTTATGAACTGACCGGCACCCAACTGGAGTTGGTGGCGTCGATCTGTGAAGAACGCACGTTCCAGGTTGATGACCTGATTTTTGCCGAGAATACCGCCGGGGATGAACTGTACGTGATCGTCGATGGCGAGGTCGATATTCAGGTTGACCCGGCGATGATTGGCAAAAGCGAACGAGCCGGCTACCAGACGATTGCCACGCTGCGGCGCGGACAGTCGTTTGGCGAGGTGGCGCTGGTGGACCAGGGCGTGCGGTCGGCGGCGGCGCTGTGTGCCCAGCATAACACGCGCGTGCTGGTCATCCCGCGCGACAAGTTGATGCTGCTGTGCGACACTTATCCCCAACTCGGCTACCGGCTGATGCGCAACCTGGCGGCGGACCTGGCGATGAAGATTCGCAACACCGACTTGCAGCTCCGCGAGCAGCTTACCTGGTCGCCCAGCCACGACTGACCTATCGACATCACGCACACCTCGAACGCACGGTGACCCATTTGCCCGTGCGTTTTTGCTTGGGAGAGATTGAGACCATGAATGCAGAAGTGATCACGATTGGAACCGAGTTGCTGCTGGGCGAGATCGTGGATACCAATTCGTCCTACATCGCGCGCCAACTGCGCGATATCGGGGTGAGCATCTACTACTTGACGACGGTGGGCGATAACCGGGCGCGCATTGCAGACGCGATCCGGCTGTCGCTCTCGCGCGCGGACGTGGTGATCACCACCGGGGGGTTGGGGCCGACGGTAGACGACATGACGCGGCAGGCAGTCGCCGAGGCGACGGACCGTGAGTTGGTGTTTTACCCGGAACTGCTGGAACAAATCGCGGCGCGCTTTCGCTCCTTCAGCGTGCCGATGAGCGACAACAACCGCATCCAGGCCTACATTCCGGCGGGCGCGATCCCGGTTGAGAACCCGGTGGGGACTGCGCCATGTTTCATTGTGGAGACGGACCAGGGCACCGTGATCAGCTTACCGGGAGTCCCGCGCGAAATGAAGCACTTGCTGGCGGAGCGTGTGCTGCCCTACCTGCGCGAGCGCATGGGTGGTGTGGGCATCATCAAGGCGCGCATCTTGCGGACGGCGGGCATCGGCGAAAGCAACATCGACGCCAAGATCGCGGACCTGGAGGAATGGGATAATCCGACGGTGGGCCTGGCGGCGCACACCGGGCAAACTGACATTCGCATCACGGCGCGCGCGGATACTGAACTGGAAGCGGATCGCCTGATTGCGGACGCGGAAGCCATTGTGCGCGAGCGGCTGGGCGAGCACATCTTCGGCGTGGATGACGAAGAACTGGAAGCGGCGTTTGTGCAGATGCTGCACGCACGCGGTTGGAAGCTGGCCGTGAGTTACGCGGGAGAGCAGGGCGAAAGCCTGCACGCGCGGCTGCACCGCGACGGTTTTGGCGACTCGGTCGTGTGTTTTGAGCAATACGAGCCGGACGCAGCGGAGATCGTGGCGCGGCTGGGTGATGTGGACGACGACGATCCCTGTGTGCTGGCCAAAGCCGAAGCCGCGCGGCTGGCGGCTGAGTCCGGAGCGGAGGTCGTGGTGTGCATCGTGACGCAGCAAAACGGCACCGGCATCACGGCGCGGGGCGGGGACCGCGAGCGCAGCCGGTGTTATCCCTTCGGCGGGCCGGAAATTGACGCGCCGGTCTGGGCCGGAACGTGGGGTATCAGCATGGCCTGGCGCTTGGTGCGGCAGGAGGAAGGGTAGTTGGTGGTTGGTGCTAAGCTAGCGTTAGCATTGTCCTCTGAGTAGGGCGAGTTTTTGAGTACAAAAATCAACACGGCCTGAAAATCACCCCACTGACCCGGCCAGCGGCAGCGAGGTGTTGCCGCGCTTCAGGCTTGAAGTGAACTAGTCGAGAAC
>JAADYV010000397.1 GCA_010092855.1 Chloroflexota bacterium
GTGTACTGGTGACCCCGGCCCGCGAGGCGCTGCCCCGTTTGGCGCCGCGTGTGGCCGAGCGCCTGCGTGAGTGGTTCGCACGCCAACCAGAGCCAGAAGCAGACGTGACCTCCGCGCTGCCGGATGTAGAGCACCTGGACAATGGCACTGCTTTCCCTCACCTGGAATTTTACCTCCCGCTGCTTTACAGTCATCCGGCCAGCCTGTTGGACTATGCGCCGGAAAACACGTTGTTCATCGTTGATGATTGGGGCGCGCTGCAGGACAGCATCGCGGACCTGGAGGAAGCGGCAATCGATAACCATGAGGATCGGCTCAAAGCGAACGGGATTCCGCCGGAGATGCCGCTGCCTTACCTGACCTGGGCCGAACTGCAAGACGAACTCTCAACCCGGCAGGTGCTGCACCTGGGAACCAATCCCGAAGTTCCCGGTACGGAGGATGCCCAAACCGGTTCGCTGTTCACGCCCGGCCAGCGCTATGGCGGCCAGCTCCGGCTGGTACTGGACGAACTGGGCAAGCACTATGACCGATCTGAGCAAACTGTTGTAGTCACACAGCAGGCCCAACGCCTGGCCGAACTATGGAGCGAGACGGAAGAGTACATCCACCCAATCACACAAGTCAGCTCATTGGACGCCACCGGCTACCTGACCCTGGTCGAAGGTACGCTGAGCGAAGGCTGGACGCTGGCCAGCAGGCCGAGTCGCATCCACCTGCTGTCGGATGCAGAAATCTTTGGCTGGAAACGCCCCGAACCGCGCCGTCGCCGGCTGCCGCGCGCCCAATCGCCAGAAGCCAATTTCGCTGACCTGGAAACCGGCGATTATGTGGTGCATGTTGAATACGGCATCGGACGATTTGCGGGGCTGCAAAAGCGGATGCTGGACGATAGCGAACGCGAATACTTGTTGATCGAATACGCTGGCAACGACATGCTCTACGTACCGATTCACCAGGCGGATCGCATCTCGCGGTACGTGGGTGCGGACGATGTCGTCCCACCCTTGAGCCGTCTCGGTACACAAGACTGGATTCGCACCAAAGCCGGGACACAGCAAGCTGTCGAAGAAATCGCGCACGAACTGCTGGAGCTTTACGCAGCGCGCGCCCAGGTACACGGTCACGCCTTCAGCCCGGATACACCCTGGCAGCACGAACTTGAAGCTTCGTTCCCTTATGTCGAAACGGAAGATCAACTGCGCGCGCTACGCGAGGTCAAAGCCGACATGGAACGTCCCCAGCCAATGGACCGCCTGATCTGCGGAGATGTGGGTTACGGCAAGACCGAGATAGCCCTGCGCGCGGCCTTCAAAGCGGTGATGGACGGCAAACAGGTGGCGATCCTGGTACCAACGACTGTGTTGGCCCAACAACATTTCAACACTTTTGCCCAGCGCTTGTTGCCCTTCCCGGTCAAGGTCGAGATGCTGTCGCGCTTTCGCAGCCCAGCCGAACAGCGCCGCATCCTGTTCGAACTCGCCGGCGGCCAGGTCGACATCATCATTGGCACACACCGCCTGCTGCAACCAGATGTACAGATCAAAGACCTGGGCTTGCTCATCATCGACGAGGAGCAGCGCTTCGGCGTGACGCACAAGGAGCGGTTCAAGGCGCTGCGCACCGAAGTCGATGTGCTGACCATGACCGCCACACCCATCCCGCGCACGCTGCACATGGGCCTGACCGGGCTGCGCGACATCAGCATGATCCAGACTGCGCCCCAGGAACGGCTGCCGGTGGTGACGCACACCGGCGTGTTTGATGATCGACTGGCGCGCCAGGCCATCCTGCGCGAAATCGACCGGGGCGGGCAGGTCTACTTTGTGCACAACAGGGTGCAAACCATCAAATCGCGGGCGGAAAAGCTGCGCTGGTTGATGCCCGAAGCGCGCATTGCGATCGGTCATGGTCAGATGGACGAGCAGCGCCTGGAAGAGATCATGACGGCCTTCGCACGTGGGGATTATGACGTGCTGGTCTCTACCTCGATCATCGAGAGCGGGTTGGACATTCCCAATGCCAACACCCTCATTGTGGACCGGGCGGACTGGTTCGGGCTGTCGCAGTTGTACCAGATTCGAGGTCGGGTAGGGCGGGGCGCAAACCAGGCGTATGCCTACTTCTTCCATCCGCGCAGCAGTCGCCTGACCTCTGACGCGCGCGCCCGACTGGACACCATCGCGGAACAGACCGAACTCGGTGCGGGCATGTCAATTGCGCTGCGTGACCTGGAGATTCGCGGCGCGGGTGACCTGCTAGGTACGCGGCAAAGCGGCCATATCGCGGCAGTCGGGTTCCACCTGTATACCCAGCTGCTGGCGCAGGCCGTGCGGTACCTCAAGGGTGAAGGCGATGCCCCCCACCTGCCCGTCGCTGCGCCAACTATTACTATCGACCTGCCGCTGCCCGCCTATCTGCCCACCACGTTTATCTCCGAACCGGCGCTGCGCATCCAGCTTTACCGGCGGCTGGCCGAGATTCACGAGCTGCAGCAGCTGGACGATATGCAGGCCGAGTTGGAAGACCGGTTTGGCGAGCTGCCACGCGCCGTGCGGGGTTTGCTGTTCCAGTTGCGTGTCAAGCTGCGCGCGCAAAGCGCCAACGCCACCGCTATCGCCAGCGAAAACGGCCAGATCAGCATTCGCCTGCCCTACCTGGCCACGACCGACCGCGCCGATCTCCAGCGCCGCCTGGGGAATGGGGTGCGCGTGAGTCGCACCGCGATCTGGGTGCCCCACCACGACATCGACGAAACCGTCTGGCAGGGCAATCTGCTAGAAATCCTGGACAAGCTCCAGATCAGCACCATCCAGGCGGACCGGTAGGCTGCTTGTGGGATAAGCGTGGGATATGTGGGATATCTCACGCTCCCCACTGCACGATCAAACCCAATGCGTGCGGCCCGGTGTGCACGCCCAACGTGGTGGCAGTATAGGACAAAAACGTTTGCTGCGGCTGCAACTGCTCGGTGGCGTCTTGTATGAATGCGCGACCTTCGTCTTCGACCGCGCTGTGGATGATGCCCAGTCGCTCGACGCAATGGCCTGCCACCATGTCACACGCCCGTGTGATCATGTGTTGCAGAGCGCGCCGCCGCGTGCGCACATTGTCCACCGACTCGACTATCCCCTCGCGCAGTTCCAGCACCGGCTTGATGCTTAGCGCCGATCCCAGCAGCAGGCGCGCATTCCCAATCCGACCGCCGCGTCGCAAATACTCCAGGCTGTCGATGGTGAACATGATGCGCGAGCGTGTCGCGGTGGCGGCGATGGTTTGAGCTACTGCTTCTGGACCAGCACCGGCGTCCCGCGCATCAGCAGCAGCCAGCATCGGAAAACCAAGCGCCCACGATGCCTGGCGAGTATCAACAATGTGGACCGGGAAATCGACCTGCTCCCTGGCCTGCAATGCCGAGTCGTAAGTGCCGCTGAGATCGCTGGATATGACCCCGCAAACGATTTCATCTGCGCTTTCAGCCTCACGCGCACGGTGAAACAGATCGACAAAATCCTGGGGCGCGACCTGCGCTGTTTTGGGAATGTCCGGGGAATGTTCAAGGCGTTCAAAAAAATCTGGACGGGTCAGTTCAACGTCGTCACGGTACATCTCATCCCCCCACAGGACATACAGCGGGGCAACATAGATGTGGCGTTCTGCAGCCAGGTCAAGGTCTAAGTTGGACGTGCTGTCGGTGATAAGGGCTATTTTTTTGCTCACGATGTCTCCCCGATAAGTTTCCGCTACACAACTCATCTATAGAAACACTAGAGCACCGACGAAGGAACGCCAGTCGGGTATCAGCCTGGCCCGACCCACCCCAGCAGGCGTATCTCGCCGCGCAACGTGTTAGTCAAGTTGGTCTGCACCGCGCCGTTGGGCTGCGCGACGTACAGGTCGAGGCGACCGTCAGCTACGCCCGACCGCACCTGGATACCCGCGAACGCCAGGAAGCTGCCATCGGGTGAATAGCTCGGATCGCACGCGTTGATAGTTGAGTACGGCTCGTACCAAAACACTTCCAGGTTGCTGCGCGCGACGATCAGACCATAGGGGCAGATATTATCAGTCCCTGCGAACGCCACCCATTCCCCGTCAGTTGACCAGTCGGCGGCAAAGCCGTAGCGGCGGAACGGATACTCTTCCAGCGAGCTGACTTCAGTGCCGCTGGCCTGGCGCAGCACAATGCTGGCCGGTTCAGTCGCCTGGTGGTACACCACCTGGCCGCCGTTAGGGGCCCAGGCCGCCCCCAGGTTCAGGGACCCTGTACCAGCAGTCACATCGCGCATGATGCCCGACTCAATGTTGGCCAGCCAGATGTGCGAGGTCACCGGCGGGAACGCCGACAGGCCGGTAGTTACCACGATTTCCGAGTTACTGATCCAGCTTGGCGGTGCATCGACTTCTATCTCCGAAACCTGGCGGCTGACACCAGTTTCCAGGTCGAGCACGTATAACCTGCCGCTGGTCGGTGGTTCCGCGTCCAACGCGGAACATGACTCCGGCTCCCCGGGTACCCACGAGGGGCAGTCCGCCCGGTCCGAAACATACGCCAGACGGGTGCCATCGGGTGACCAGGCAGGCCACAAGTTAAAGGAATGATCGTCGGCGGTGACGTTGATTGGCTCGATTTCGTCCCCTGAGATCACGAAAATGTCGGTATGATAGCCTGTTTCCATCACCACCGCGACACGCGAACTATCCGGTGACCAGATCGGTTCAAGATTGGGAATGCCGCGTGGGTTGAGCGTATCAGCTTCGTACAGGCGCAGCTTAAAGCCCAGGTTCAGGTTCAGCAGGTACAGCCCTCCGACCCGGGTGCCATCCTCCAAAAGTGCCGGGTCCAGATAATAAAGCAGTTTAGACCCATCGGGGGCCCAGTAGACCTGGTTGTTGGTGCTGGATGGGAACTCAATAATCTGCACGCGCTGCTCGGATGCCGGGTTCACGAGGTATAGGGTTTCCGTCTGCGAGCCAGGCTCGGGCGTGTTGAGATTGGCGGTGTCAGTGCGCTCATTGACGCTCAGGATCGCAAACCAGGAACGATCCAGGCCATATCGTATCGTCGAATCTACGCTGACTTCTTCGAACTGGTCCGCGATCAGCGGGGTGACGGTGGCCGGTGTCGCAGCAGGCGTCGGCGTGTCACTGGGCAACGGGGTGAGGGTCGGCGATGGCGTGCGTGTGGGTGTGTGGCTGGGGGTAAGCGACGGCGAGGGCGACGGAGTGCGGCTGGGGGTATACGATACTTCCGGCAGCGGAGGCGTGGGAGTGTCGACCACCATTACCGCTTCCGGTGTTGGTATGGCTGTCGCCGCCGGTACAGGCGAGATCGCGGGCTGCGGCATGGCAGTTGGGTCTTCTGCTTCCTTTACAGCAAAGTTGCACGCGCCCAACAGCAGCGCCAACAACACACCGAGACCACTCACAGTAAACGTCACTCGTCGTCGCATCATTCCTGCTTTACATCGTCCAACGGTTATCCAACCAAAATCAACATCCAGTGTGCGGCGGCTCACAGTCTAACCGTGACCGGGCTACAACCCTACCATATCCGGCCAGCCTGTTCCCCGGCGGCTGCCAGTCTATTACCCCACGCTCAGGACTGTTTCTTGAGCACGTAGTATGAGCCGCGCTTCTCGCCCATCTTGACCAGAATGCCCCGGCTGACCAGGTCGGCAAAATCGCGCCGGATGGTTTCCGAATGCACGCCAGGGGACATTTCTTGCAGGTCTTTGTTGGTAATGCGCGGATTGTTGCGGTTGATGAGAAAGTCCAGCGCGTATTCCTGGCGGCGATTGATGGGCATACCCCGGAAGATACCCCCAAACAGTTCTGGCTCCTCTTCAAGGTCGTCTGCTGATTCCGGTCTGTTGTACAACGTGACCCGGAAGCCCCCCGCCGTCTCAACAAAGTCCGGCTCCGGCAGGTTATCGGCGCTCATGAGAGCAAATACACGGTCAACGCCATACCCCAGACGCTCGATGAAACCCATGTCCGACAAAACCTGGACAATCGCCGAATTGCGCGAAAAACGCTCATCGACAATGTTGTCCAACGTGACTGGGCCAGGCAAGCGCCCCGGACTGGTGATTTCCAGGCGGTCGCTAAACAGGTACAGCCGGATGCCATCACCTTGAATGCTATAGTCGCGATGGGCAACGGCATTGACCACCAGCTCGCGGACGGCCTGCAAGGGGAATTCGAACTGCTCTTTGCGCGCCATCGTGTCGCCAAGCTGCACGCCCTTGCGCAAATTGTCGATCAAAAACGTCTCAGCGCGGCGAATCTGGTGGGGCAGCGTGCCCACGATGTCCTGCCGGGTGAACACGTCCCCCATCTCGCGCCCGGCAAAGCGTGCTGCCGTGATGTCCGAACCGCGTACAAATCGCTGGGGGTCGCGCCCAAAGAGCAGCAGGCCGGCATTGGTCGGACACAGTTCGCCGTTGTGGGGTACCAGGCAGCCGCGCTTGAGCAGCACTTCCCGCGCCGACACGCCCCCCATCCCGCTCAGGCTAGCCACATAATCTTCGACCTGCTTCCAGTCCAGGGCGTTTTCAGTGGCATGACGCACCGGCTCCGACTCGAACGTGACATCGCCGCGTTCGAGAATCAGACGGCGCAGCAAATCCGGGAGCAGCGAGACGTTTTCGCCCCCTTTGCGCGTCAGGTAACGCCCATCCAGCCCATAGACATAGGGCATCCCGCGCGGAATCCGGACCACCACCATCGGGGAGCTTTTAACCTGGGTCACTTCGGGGAAGGGGATGATGAGCGGCGGGGAAATTGACAGAGATGCTTCCAGGACGCGGTTAATCGCGTTACCCGCATCCTCTACACCGACGGGTCGGTCGGTGCGCGGCGCAACCCCGATCAGGAGTGTCCCTCCTTGTGCGTTGGCCATCGCCGCCAATGTGGTCGCAATGTCACTCACCGGTGCACGACCTGGCAACCAATCTGCCACTTCGGTTCGTCCGGTGTTGATCAAAGCCAGAACATCCTTTTCATCCATGAGATACGCCCTGTCCTAGCTGGAGTCCTTTCCGTTTAATGTGTGCTCAACTGACAGAAGCGCATGGTCCAGCACGTCATCCATGTGGCGCACCTGGATAATCGTCATATCGCGCAGCGTGCGCTTGGGAATGTCTACCAGGTCCTTCTCGTTGCGCTCGGGGATCATCACCGTTTTGATTCCAGCACGATGTGCTGCCAGAATCTTTTCGCGGATGCCGCCCACCGGCAGCACACGCCCACGCAGCGTGATCTCGCCCGTCATGCCCACGTCACGCCGCACCTTGCGCTGGGTCAGCGCGGAGATCAAAGCCGTCGCTAGCGTGATCCCCGCTGAGGGTCCGTCCTTGTGAATCGCGCCTTCGGGCAAATGCACGTGCAAATCGAGGCGCTCGAACTCCTCCGGGTCAACATCCAGTTGGGCCGCGCGGGAACGGGTGTAACTCAGGGCCGCCTGCGCCGACTCCTGCATCACGTCACCCAACTGGCCGGTCAGCGCCACCATGCCCTTGCCCGGCATAAGCGATACCTCAACCGCCATGATCTCCCCCCCGGCTTCGGTCCAGGCCAGCCCAGTGGCCACACCGACTTCATCATCTTCCTCGGCCAGTGTCGCCAGGAACTGCGGTGGGCCGAGGTATTTGTCCAGTCCCTCCGCCGTGATGCGCTTGGGGATGCGCTTGTCTTCGGCCACCCGGCGCGCGACTTTGCGGCAAACCTTGGCGATCTCGCGTTCCAGGTTTCGCACCCCAGCCTCGTAGGTATATTCGCGGCAAATTAGCCGGATCGCGCTCTCATCAAAGCGCAGATCCTGGTCTTGCAGCCCGTGCCGTTCCAATTCGCGTGGCATCAGAAACTGCTGCGCAATGCTGACCTTTTCCTCTTCTACATAACCGGGAAACTCGATCAGTTCCATGCGATCCAGCAGTGCTGGTGGAATCGGGTCCAGGTAATTGGCCGTGGTGATGAAAAACACCTGAGACAGATCATAGGTCACGTCCAGGTAGTGATCAGAAAACGAATTGTTCTGCTCCGGATCAAGCACTTCGAGCAGGGCTGCCGCCGGGTCGCCGCGAAAATCCATGCCCAGTTTGTCAATCTCGTCCAACATAAACACGGGGTTGATCACGCTCACGCGGCGCATCGTCTGGATAATGCGGCCTGGCAACGCCCCGATGTACGTTCGGCGGTGGCCGCGAATCTCGGCTTCATCTCGCACCCCGCCCAGGCTCACGCGCACAAACTCGCGCCCCAATGCTCTGGCGATACTCTTACCAAGCGAGGTTTTGCCCGTGCCGGGTGGCCCCACGAAACACAGAATCGGGCTGCGCATTTTGTCCGGGGCAAGCTGGCGCACGGCCATGTGTTCCAGGATGCGATCTTTGGCTTTGGGCAACCCAAAATGGTCGGCATCCAGAATCTGCGCGGCTTGCACGAGGTCGATTTTGTCTTCGCTGCGTTCTTTCCAGGGCAGGTCTAGCAGCCAGTCTAGATAAGTGCGGATAACGCCAACCTCCGGAGCCATCGGCGGAATCATCATCAAACGGCCCATTTCCTTGAGCGCTTTGGCTTGGGCTTCTTCCGACATTGGCGTAACGTCGATACGTTCTCGCAGGTCGTTGAGTTCCTGCTGGAAGATGTCCATCTCGCCCAGCTCGTGCTGGATGACGCGCATCTGCTCGCGCAGGAACATCTCGCGCTGGCTGCGATCCACTTCCTGCCGCACCTGAGAATGAATGCTCTCTTCCAGTTCGAGCACTTCCAGTTCGCGGCCCAACAGCGCACTCACCCGCCGCAGCCGCTGCACCGGGTCGAAGGTCTCCAGCAATTCCTGCCGCTCGTCAATCGGTAGGTCTAACGAAGATGTGATCAAGTCTGCCAGCCAGCCCGGTTCTTCGATGTTGAGCGCGTAGACGTAAGCTTCTTCCGGCAGTTGGGCATTAAGCTGGATACACTTCTGAAACAGTGTGAGCGTAGCCCGCATCAGGGCCGTGACTTCGCGCGAGGGTTCCACCCCGGCAGTTACCGGGCGCGCCTTGACGCGAAAGTGGGGGGAAAGCTGCTCAAAGGCCACGATCTGCACGCGGCGGCGTCCCTGTGCCAGGACGCTGGTGCCGCCTTCCGGCAGGTGCATCAGCCGCCCCAACGCCATCTCCGTCCCAACGGTGTACAATTCGTCCGGTTGGGACGCGATCTCGTTGATCTCGCGCTGCGCCACACCCAGGATGGTTTGCTGGCGTGCCTGGGCTTCCGTGATGGCGGCGATCTCCTGCTCGCGCGGGATAAACAGCGGCGTGACCATGTTGGGGTACACCACCACATCCAGCAGCGGGATCAGGGTCAGTTCAATCAGCCCATCATCGCCGGGTTCTGCATCCTGAATGCTATAAAAATCGCCGAGGCCCTGACCAATCATCACCACTTCACCTTAACATACTGACGAGGTCAACAGCGGCTGGCTCGTATGGCCCACCGGCAGCGCGCACACGCTGCGCATCTCGCCGATCACGAACAATGACCCAGTGGTACACACCATACCCTGTGGCCCAACCACTGCTGCTGCACGCGCGAGGGCGGTCCCCATGTCCGGGATACCTTCCACCGGGCCCGCATACCCGACCTGCTGCGCGACCGACATCAGTTCATCGGCGGAAAGCGCGCGCGGATGGACGGCCTGCGCTACGATCAGGTGATCCACCAGGGGCAGCAGCACCCGGAACATGCCCTCGACATCTTTGCCCGCCGAAGCGCCGAAGATCAATGCCAGGGGACGCTGCGGGAACAAATCTTCAAGCGCCGCTCGCAGTCGCCGGGCAGAGGCTGCGTTGTGCGCTGCATCCAACACCAGCAGCGGATCGCGTTGCACGACTTCCAGGCGACCCGGCCAATCGACCCGCTGCAACCCGGTTTGCATCGCGGCATCATCCACCGGGATGCCATGCTGTCGCACATGCGCCAGCGTTGCCAGGGCCACCGTCGCGTTAAGCGCCTGGTGTTCGCCCGGCAAATTGGTGCAGTAGGCGGTTGCGGGCTGTCCGGCAGGGCCGGCGGTGAACGACTGGCCATTCCACGTTCCCGAACCAGGCGTAAATTGCCAGTCGCGCCCCACCAGGGTCAGCGGCGCGTCGCGTTCGTCACAGATCACCTGGAGTACAGCCAGCGCCTCCAACGGCTGCGGCGCGCTGACCACCGGCACTCCTGGCTTGATGATACCGCCCTTCTCACGCGCGATATCGGCCAGCGAGCTGCCCAGCAGTTGAGTGTGATCATAGCTCAGGCTGGTAATGACCGTGACCAGTGGATCGACCACGTTGGTGGAATCCAGCCGTCCGCCCAGGCCAACCTCCGCCACGACAATATCCACTTCCTGGCGCGCGAAGTGTAAGAACGCCAGAGCAGTGGTTGCCTCGAACCAGGTCACGTCGGGCACGGTTGACAATACCGGTCCCAGTTCGTTAACCAGGGCAGTAAAATCGTCATGGCTGATCAACGTGTTGTTGACGCGGAATCGTTCACGGAAGTCTTGCAGGTGGGGCGAGGAATATAGCCCGGTCTTCAAACCCGCGGCTTGCAGCGCTGCGGCACACATCGCGCCCACCGATCCCTTGCCTTTGGTCCTGGCGATGTGGATAATGGGGTATCGCGCCTGGGGATCGCCCACGCCAGCCAGCACCGCGCGCGGGCGGTCCAGCGTCATTACGCCGGGTGCATTGCGGACATGACGCGCAACTTCCCAGTCGATAAAGCCATACAGGTAATCTACTGCTTCGGAAAATGATTGGACTGGAACAAACGTCATGCGCGCTCAACCCCGAAAAAGCAAAAACGCTGGCAACGCTCACCTGTCAGCGCCCACGCTGGATACAAATTATCCCACATACTACCGCGTCACATAAAAGGGGACAAGGGTTAACTTCCGCACGCTCTGGCCCAAACCTTTACCTTCTGGGTGCACCCCGCTATACTCGGCGGAGAGAGTACGACGACGTAGGAGCTATGCATGTCTGACGGAGACCGTATGGTCAGCGGCGGTAAGCGCCCGGATGACCAACTCGATAATGCCCTGCGCCCTCGCCGCCTGGACGATATGACCGGGCAAGAGCGCGTGGTAGAGAATCTGCGCATCTTGATCGAAGCCGCTAAAGCGCGCCACGAAGCGGTTGATCACGTGCTGTTGTATGGGCCACCGGGGCTGGGCAAAACGACCTTTGCTCACATCATCGCCAACGAGATGGAGGTCAACATCCGCATCACCGCCGGGCCATCCATCGAACGGGCAGGTGACCTGGCCGCGATCTTAACCCACCTGCGCGAAGGCGATGTGCTGTTCATTGACGAAATTCACCGGCTGGGACGCGCAGTAGAGGAAGTGCTCTACCCGGCAATGGAAGATTTCGCGCTAGATATCGTGATCGGCAAAGGGCCATCCGCCAAGAACGTGCGCCTGAACCTGCCACGTTTTACCGTCATTGGCGCAACCACCCGGCTGGCGCTGCTTTCGGCTCCGCTGCGGGCCAGATTTGGGGCCGTGTATCGCCTGGACTTCTACAGCCTGGAAGCCATGTCGAGTATCGTCTCCCGGGCTGCACAACTGCTGGGAGTACCAATTGAAGAAGGTGGTGTAGCCGAAATCGCGCACCGGGCGCGAGGTACGCCGCGCGTGGCACAGCGCCTGCTCAGGCGCGTGCGTGATTATGCTGAAGTGCGCGCGGATGGCACCATCACGGCAGATGTTGCTACTGAAGCCTTGAACCTGCTTGAAATCGATCCGCTTGGCCTGGACGACATCGACCGGCGCGTGCTGCTGGCCATCATCGAAAAGTTCCAGGGCGGGCCGGTGGGCCTGGATACAATTGCCGCCTCCATCAGCGAAGAATCCGATACGATCATGGACGTATATGAGCCGTACCTGCTGCAACTGGGCTTTATCGAGCGCACGCCGCGCGGACGGCTTGCAACCCCGCTGGCCTATCAGCATCTAAACATTGAGGACACCCGCCCACCACGCCAGCACTCGATGTTTTAGGGCCGCGCAATGGATCTCAACACCGTAGGTAGATTGGTCCTGATAGCGGGTGTGGGGCTGGTGGTACTGGGTGGACTGTTGATGCTGCTCAGCCGGGTGCCCGTGCTCAAACACCTGGGTCACCTGCCCGGCGACATTCGCATGGAAGGCGAGAACTACTCATGTTTCTTCCCGCTGACCAGCATGATCATTATCAGCGTGCTGCTGACACTCGTCGTAAACATCATCGTCCGGCTGGTTAATCGTTAGGATCAACGCCAAGCGCCCATGCACCTTTCAGACTTCGACTACAACCTCCCTCCCGACCTTATCGCCCAAACGCCGATCGAACCGCGCGACGCTGCGCGGATGCTGGTCTTGCACCGGGAGAGTGGCGAGGTCGCGCACCAGACCTTCCGCGACCTGCCCAACTACCTGCAACCCGGCGACGTGTTGGTGCTCAACCGCACGCGCGTGATTCCGGCACGGCTGCCCGCGCGCAAGCTGCCCTCCGGTGGTGCAGCGGAAATCTTGCTGCTGCGGCAGTTGGATGAGCGGCGCTGGCAAACGATTGTCGGCGGCAAGCGCATCACGACCGGCACGCGGTTGGTCGTAGGCGATACCAGCGCCAACGGTGGGGTCCAGATCGAGGCAGAGGTGATCGAAGTAGGCGCAGAAAACGAGCGTGTGATCGCGTTTGCGGAACCACTGGGGCCACACCTGAACCAGATCGGCATCACGCCGCTGCCACCCTACATCACCACGCCGCTGGACGACGTCAGCCGCTACCAGACAATCTTTGCCCAGCAAGATGGCTCAGCGGCGGCTCCCACAGCCGGATTACACTTCACGGGCGAGATGTTGGTCAAGCTCAAGCGGCAGGGCATCGAGATCGCGTACTGTACACTGCACATCGGCCTGGACACATTCTCCCCGGTACACGCGGAAAACGTGCTCGACCACGCCATGCACACCGAGCGCGCGATCTTAACGGCGGACAATGCGCAACTCATCAACGAGGCGCGGCTGCGGGGCAATCGCATCGTGGCCGTCGGTACAACGGCAGTACGCACGCTGGAAACAGCCGCGATTCGTTCAGCGGCCTATGGCACCGCGTTCAATGACCCGGCCAGTGTACGGCGCACGTTGGAGAATATGCAGGAGAATGTGTGTCCCTGGCGGCCTGTGGTGGCCATCGATGAGGACACCGACCTGTTCATCACGCCGGGGTATCGCTTCCGAGCAGTGGACGTGATGTTGACCAATTTCCACCTGCCACGCTCGACGCTGTTGATGCTGGTCAGCGCATTCGCAGGCAGGGAAGCCATCCTAGCCGCATATGACGAAGCGATACACCACGCGTATCGCTTTTTCAGTCTGGGAGATTGTTGTTTGCTGGTGTAGAAACAAACGAGGGGTAGGGAACGGGCCGGAGTTTGGGGGCTAGTCTAGGCCTTCGAAAACCAGTTCATCAGCTTCTTGACGATGCTGCGCTTGTTCGATAGTACCTGCTGGTACTCGCGGCTGAGTTCGGCAGCCAGGTTTTCCAGTTCATCAACTCGCATCCGCGCGCCATTGACCAACACCCACTCGTCGCCCAGGTCCCGAAGTTCCTTTGGTTCGCGTTGGTACAAAGCCAGATACACTTCAAGATAACGCGCCATTGCCTTCTCAACCCTCATAGAAAGCCTCCAACCTCCTGCTGGCTGATGAACTTCTCTTCAGTATAGCGCTAATCGCGCCGAACAGGCTAGCCCCTTTGTATGAAAGTTACCTGAAAATGCTATACCGGGCAGGGGGATTGCGCAAATCAGCGACAGGCCCACGAAACGTTCACGATTTTCACATGAAATGCCATGGCTACAGTGTTACAATAGGGCTTTGCTGGCGAAAAGAGATTTTGGCAACAACCGGAGCAGACCATGACTATATCAGAAGCGGCGTATCGTGAAACCGCCCATGCCATCCAACATCAAACCCGGCACACCCCAACCATTGGCTTGATCCTGGGTTCGGGGCTGGGGCCGCTGGTGGACCAAATCGAGAATTCGGAAGTCATCCCGTATGATGCACTCCCTAACTGGCCTAGCTCCACAGTGTTAGGACATGCCGGGCGGCTGGTGATTGGCGAACTGGAAGGGCAGACTGTGCTGGCTATGCAAGGACGGTTGCACTTCTATGAAGGCTATGACATGGCCCAGGTCACACTGCCGGTGCGCGTGATGCGGCTACTGGGCATTGACACGCTGATTCTCACCAACGCCGCCGGGGGCATCAACCCCGACTTCAGCGCAGGTGACATTATGGTGATCGAAGACCACATTTTCCCGCCAGGCATGGCCGGGATCAACCCGCTATTTGGACCCAACCTCGGCATGTTTGGACCCCGTTTTCCAATCAATACCCACGTATACAATCCCACGCTGCGTAAGCTGGCCCACAAAGTCGCCCAGGCCCATGACCTGGCCGTGTGGGAAGGGATCTACGTATCGCTGGCTGGCCCGACCTTCGAAACCCCGGCGGAAGTCCGGATGCTGCGCCAGTGGGGAGGTGATGCGGTTGGCATGTCCACCGCGCCCGAAGCGTTGATTGCCTACCATGCCGGAATGCGTGTGCTGGGTTTTTCGAGCATTGCCAACATGGCCATGGACAGCACCGACGCCCAGGAAGAGGTCAGTCACGAGGAAGTGCTGCGGGCGGGAGAATCGATCGTTCCTCGATTGGCGACCATTATCCGGGGCGTGCTGCGCGATTTGCCGCCATTTGATCCGACTGAGATGGAAAATCATCCAGAACCATGATAGACAGCGCGGTATACCTGGTCGAGCGCGTTGAGCTTGGCCTCTATATCTTAGCGGCAGGCGGCCTGGTGTGGATGATCCTGCGGCTGCGGTCGGCCCGGCGCGACCTGGCTGTGTCGCAGTTCCGGCTGGAACGCGATATCGCCCAGATCAAACAGGCCCGGTCGATCACGTTTAGCGGGCTGTTGATCGAGTTCATCATCGCGGTGTGGGCCATCGCTAACCTGACGGCCCCCACCGTGCGCGATATTCGGCTAGGGAACTCAGACGGGACCGAAGGCGAAGTGCAGCGTTTTGTCACCAGCACGCCCGCCTCCAACCCGGCGGTGTCGGGGGTGGTGACCCGTTGGAGATCGACGGGCTGGAAATTGGTGCAACCCTGACCCCGGTGCCAACGCCAGTCGGCACAATCTTACCCGACGCGCCGCCCCGTATCGAATGCCCGCGCGACAGCGCCTGGTTCCACATACCGGACAACGGGCAGTACCTGTTCCAACCGATCACGGCACAGGGCACAGCCAACATCCCCAATTTTGCGAACTACCGTTTCGAGATCAAACCGGCCAACGATTCCAACGCCCAGTTTGGAATCATGGGAGGTGACAACAGCACCGCCGTGACGGATGGACCGTTGGGATTAATTGATATAAATGGGCTGGCCTATGGTGAGTATCGTCTGCGGCTGGCGGTGTTCGATATTGAGCGTGTCTTACGTGCCTCGTGCGAAATCACCATTCACATTGGGCCGCCACCACGACCCTCAACCCAGCAAGCCGTCGCCAGCGCAACCCCGGAAAGCTAACGTAGTCCTGCGCGACGACGTTCCCAGCGGTACGCTTCGGGCGTGTCGATATCGCGCAGGATACTGTCGTTGGCAACATCCACCAGCACAAGTTGGTCAGTGTGCTGTCGTACCACATCACGGGGCGCGCTGCCCGGCTTCAGCGCCAGCAGTTCCGGCCAGAAACGACGGTCAAAGAGTACCGGGTGTCCCCGTTCGCCCCGGTAAACAGGCGCTACAATGTTCCCCCGCCCCTCAGCATATACGTTGTGAAGCTGCCCCACAATGCGCGGGTCAAGCGCTGGCTGGTCGCCCAACACCACCAGGCAGGCAGCGCTGGTATTGGGGAGGGCGCGCAGTCCGGCCTGCACCGACGAAATCATCTCGCCGCGCGCGTAATCCGGGTTATGGACCACACGCACCGGTAGATTGCGCAAAACGCGCTCGACGGCATCCGCGTGGTGGCCGGTCACTACGACGATATCAGACACACGCGCAGCCAGCAGCCGCCCCACAATCGTCTCAATGACTGTGCGTCGGTCCCAGGGCAGCAGCACTTTGGGCTGCCCCATGCGCGTCGAGAGCCCTGCCGCCAGCACGACTGCGCTCGTCCGCTGCTGCAGTTCGTAGACCGGGTTCGCGGCGTTCTGCACAGAGCCCAACGCCACCGCCTCGACGCGAGGAGAACGCAGCACCATCTGCGCCACCCGGCGGGCACGCAGCCGTTCGTACCCACGCGGCGGCACCTTGTTCAGCAGCGACACCACGCGCGCCGACTCCGGGATGCCGCGCAGCCCCAATTCGAGATCACGGATAGTAACAGCCAACCAGGGTGGCAGAATCTGTGCGCCATCGGGGAAACCATAGCGGGCCTGAATACGCGCAGCGTTGTAGACGTGCGCCTCGTCCAGCGGCTGGCCCAACACATCCACCCCCGCCACTGGCACAACGACTGTGGCATCCGCCGGAATTACAGGCTCGTGGTCGTAAGGCGCTTTAAGCGGCAGCCGACGCGCCCCGTCCGCTTCAATGAGCAGCACATCCGAGTCCGCAGCATCGATCAAGCCTGCAATGCTGTCCGGACTCAGCCCGATCACCTTTTGCTTTTTGGTATCTTCGTCGCCATAGAGGAAAACAAACGGGTAGCGGTCCAACCAATCATGCAACTGGGCTGGTGCAATCTCTGGCGAAAGCCGGACGGCAAGCGGCGCGTACTCCAACTCGTGCCGGGCCAGGCGTGTCGTGGTCGTCACCAGCACCCGCCACCCCCCCGCGCTTAGCTCTTTCGCCAAGCGAAAGAGAGCCGACGTTTTGCCGCCGGCTCCGATAAAGGCCACTACATCGCCACGCTGGACGCGCAGCGCATCCTGCAAACGCATAAGGCATCCTCTGAAAACCTGGGAAGTGTTGTTCCTGCCGCCTGAAGTGGCGTTCCGCTAAGGCGCGCGACCAACACGACCTGACGAGTGGATGTGAGGAGCGCTGAAAATGGCCTCCAAAACGCCACCGCCAATCGCCAATGACTTTTCGGAGATACTAAAACAATACTCCGGTTTGCCGCGCGGGTCAATGTCTCCGATTTTCATCCCCGGCTGCACGGGAACATCGGGATGTAGCAAACCGCGCAGCACACCATCGAACGGTGCGGTGAGGGGAATAGTATCGACAGTGGCGATCAAGTCGCCGTGGTGGAGCACCGCGCCGATCTCAACAGCGGCCTGCACGGCGCCGGCTGCCGGTGCGCGGAGCACCCGGTCCGCCACCCTGCCGCGCACTCCGCCCGGCAATCCAGTATCCGGTTCAGCCGTCCCGTGCCAGATCACACGGCCCAGGTAGTGACCCCGGTTGGTTTCGATTACGGCATGGCAGTCTTTCCCGGCCTCAAACCCTGGCCCACACGCGATGACCAGCGAGGCATCGTCGCGTGTGGTACCGAGATTGCGCTTGGCGATACGCGCATCAACAACCACCACCGGCTGGAGCGCGTCAATGCTCGCACCATCTGGATCAACCAGGACCGGAATATCGCCAGCTTGCAGCACAGGCCAAGCCTGTTCGGGCGTATCAATATGCCGCGCCAACAGGCCCTCAATCGTGATCTGGCCTTCGAAGACCGCCGACGCAAACGCAACCGCCCGCCGGATCGCCAGCGGGTGCGCAAGTTCCATCACGGTAACGGGAAAGCCGGATTTGGCAAGCCGGTAGACGACGCCCGACGCCAGGTCGCCGCCACCGCGTACCACCACCGGCAGATGCTCAAATAACACCGATGCCATGCTCTCGCAGTTTCATTACAATCGTTTCTGGCGTCAGCGGCACCCGGTCGAACCAGACCCCAGTCGCGTCGTGCAGCGCCGATGCAATCGCCGGAGCCAGCGGGATGTAGGGCATTTCCGCCATGCCGCGCGCGCCCCAGGGGCCACGTGGGTCGGCATATTCCAGGATAATGGACTGCACCTCGTGCGGAATGTCCCACACTGTCGGTATCAGGTAGGTGGAAAGGTAGGGGTTGAGAATCATACCGTCCCGGGTAACGAGGTTTTCCATCACGGCATACCCCAGCGCCTGAACCACGCCACCTTCAACCTGACCCTCGATCAAACGCGGGTTGATGGCCTTGCCCACATCGTGCGCCGATGACACGCGCAGCACCTCGACCTGCCCGGTCTCGACATCGACCTCGACCTCAACAAACTGGGCCACGTAGCCATACGCAAAGTTTGGCGTTGCCTGGCCGGTTTCGGGATCAAAAGGGGATGTCTTGGGTGCCAGGTAGGTGTAGGTACCAATCGCGGGCCGGTCTTCTTGTGTCCACTTTTCCAGCGCAGCTTCCGCCGCGCCACGAATAGCGTTCCCGGCCATAAAGGTCATGCGCGAAGCAGAAGCGCTGCCGGAGTTCCCGGTGAAGGCCGTATCGTGGCTCACCACTTCTACCTTTTCGACTGGAACACCCACCGCTTCCGCCGCCATCTGCTGGAAGGCAGTGTGCGCCCCCTGGCCAACATCGGCCCCGGCCTGGCGCACCACCACGCGCTCGATCTGGGCCTGTCCGTGCAGCTCGATCTCGGCCCAACTGTTTTCCTGGTAGCCAAAGCTGAAGCCAATGTTCTTGAACCCCATCGCCACGCCAGTGCCACGCCGCCGGGTGGAGTCGGGGGCGGGATTGGGCGGTACGCGCTGCCATCTGTCGCCGCTGCGCTGCCAGAAGCCACTTTCAACCGCTCCCTCAGCCAACACCCGGTCCAGCGTAACCCCCGGCGGCAGGGGCGTGCCGACAACCATGACGCTGTCATCGCGCAGCACGTTTCTTAGCCGCAGTTCGACCGGGTCCATACCCAACGCTTCGGCCAGCTTGTTCATCTGGCATTCTGCCGCAAACGCTGCCTGGGGCCCACCAAACCCTCGGAACGCGCCCGATGGCACATTATTGGTGTATACGCCATAAGTGTCTACTTTCGCGTTGGGAATCTCATATGGTCCACAAACCATCAAGTGCGCGTTGCCCATCACTTTGGGCGTTGTATAAGCATAAGCCCCCGCGTCCCCGAAGACCTCGGCTTCGGCAGCCACCAGCTTGCCATCGCGGGTTGCCCCCCACCGCGCGTGGATCGTGATGGGGTGACGTTTGTGGTGCCCGATGATCGACTCTTCGCGGCTCCAGATAATTTTCACCGGGCGCTGGAGTTTTTTGGCAGCCAGCCCTAACACAATCTGGACCGACATATCCTCACGTCCGCCAAAGGCCCCGCCGATGTTCGGGTAGATGACGCGCACCTGGTCGTGTTCGAGACCCAGCGCATGGGCTACCTGTTCCTGGTCCTCATGCACCCACTGGCCCGCGACCACCACCGTCACCCGGCCTTCATCGTCCAGATAGCTCAAACCGGCCTCTGGCTGCAAGTAGGCATGTTCCTGGTGGCCGGTGATGTACTCACCTTCGACAATAACATCCGCTTGCGCCCAACCTTGCTCGATATCGCCGTGCCGGATGCGGTAGTGCGTCTGGATATTATTCTCAACCTCAGCGTGAAGCTGTGGCGCACTGTCTGCCATCGCCGCGAAAACGTCGGTCACCACTGGCAGGTCTTCGTAGGTGATGTCGATTAAATACACAGCAGCAGCGGCAGCCTGTTCGGTTTCGGCCACCACGACCGCCACCTGGTCGCTGATGCAGCGCACGATGTCTGCACCGGGTTTGGAACTGCCTGGGCCGCACAACACCGGCTGGTCCGGGATCAGCAAGCCATATTCGTTGACGGGCACGTCGGCAGCGGTGAAAACCGCCACCACCCCCGGATGAGCTTCGGCCTGGCGGGTGTCAATCGCCGTGATGCGTGCGTGGGCGCGATCCGAAAAGCGAATTTTCATCCATAACTGGTTTTTGAGATCAATATCGCCGGGATACAGGGCCTCGCCGGTTACTTTTTCGACGGCACCCATACGGCGGATGTTTCGACCAATATTAACGTCTTGTGATGTCACGAAACGATTATCCTGTTCGACTTAGCGCTTGGCACGCTGGCGCTGGCGCTGGCGTTTTTTGGCCGCGCGCAGGTCCTTTTTGAGCTGTTTGACCACTGCTTCCTTGTTGGCAGGCGACGGGCCCATCATCTTGAGGGTTTCACGGCTAGCGTCTTTGGGCAGGAATAACGACACAAAAAACAGCGACAAACCGAACATAATAATCCACAACAATACGGCGGTGGAATAATCAATGACATACTCGGCAATGTCTGGATTATCCTCTTCGAAGGTGACAAGCTGCTCGTCGAGGTCCGCGCTCTGTTCGCGGCCAAAGTCTACCAGTGGAGGCGAAATGAAAAAGGCCACCACCGCCAGCAGGATGGCCAAAGTCAGCCCCATCAAGCCCAGAATCGCCGTGTTTTTCGATTTCTTTTTGCGGGGTGCCATATCATCCTGGAATTTGTACATGGCTACTACTCCTTATCACTCCAGACGGTCAACCGCTTGTTCAATAGCTGCTACGATTTTGTAGTAACCGGTGCACCGGCAAAGGTTCCCGGTGATACTCTGCTCGATCTGCTGGCGGTTCGGATGCGGATGCTCCTCCAGCAGCTTGGCTCCGGCCATCAGGAAACCGGGGGTACAATAGCCACATTGCACAGCGTCAGCATCCACAAACGCTTGCTGGATTGGGTGTAGATCACCAGTCTGGGCCGCCAACCCTTCGACGGTCACGATCTCGGCCCCATGCGCGCGCGGAGCCGGAACCAGGCAAGCCATCACCGCCATGCCATCCAGAAAAACGGTACAGGCCCCACATTCACCCTCGGCACACCCTTCTTTGGTGCCGGGCAGTCCAATGTCTTCACGTAAGAAACGCAGCAAGGACTTATCTGTGCCACCCGTGCGGGTGTACGTTTTGCCGTTGACAGTGGTGACGATGGTGTCGCCCGCATCATCTTCGTGGCGCACCATGCTGGGCAATGACTGCTGCACGATGCCGTTATGCTTGCCCCACAGCATCGCAGGATCATCCGGCCAACCGGCGCGCTCGGTCCCCTGGGCCAGCGCACGCAGCGCACGCGCCACCAGTACCCGCACCATCTCGACCCGGTAGGCGACCGAGCCGCGCACATCGTCAATGGGCGTCGGAGCAGCCGCCGCCAACCGTGCCGCCTCGCGGATCACGTCATCGGTCAGCGCCCGCCCCAGCAGGTATTGCTCTACCACAGGCACACGGACGATGGTCGGCGCAACGCTGCCCAGGGTAATGGTCGCCCCGGTGATGGTGTCACCATCGAATCCCAGGATCACCACAGCGTTCACCACCGAGATCGCCTGGGCCTTGCGCAATCCCAGTTTGAGGAATATCCCGCGCTCGTGGACAGCCAGGGTCGGAAACGTGATCGCGGTCAGGATTTCGTCGGGGGACATAGCAGTCTGGCGCACGCCCTGGTAAAATGACGGGAAGTCGAGCGTGCGCTCGCCGCGCAGCGACGTGAGGGTTACGTGGGCTCCCAGTGCCCACAAGGGCGTAATGGTGTCGTTGGCGGGGCTGGCCGTGATAACGTTGCCGGCCACCGTCCCCCGGTTGCGGATCTGCGGCGCGCCCACCGTCCAGGCGGCCTGCGCCAACGGCAGGGCCCGGTCGATCAGCGTCCGATGCCCCACCACGTGGTTGTGTGTTACCAGCGGGCCCAGCCGGATCGAGTCGCCGCGCACAGTGATTTGATCCAGGTCCGGCACGCGGGTGATATCGATCAGCGTATCCACGCCGGGGCGCTGCCCGCGCTCCAGTTCCAGGATCAGATCCGTGGCCCCAGCAATAATTCGCGCCCGCGAACCGTATTGGTCCAGCAATCGCAGGGCTTCCCGAAGTGAAGTGACACTATAGTAATCTCGCCACATAGTCCTTTATCACTACGAAATTAGAAAGCTATTCTAACGTTATCCTAGCACACCTGCGGGAAAAATGGCACCGGTCAAATTGCTAGTTTTTCAGGCATTTTTCGCCAAAGCTACGCCCCGGCTACGGCGTTCCGCTCTCGTCTGCCAGATCCAACACATGATAGGGATTGATGTTGATCACGGTCGTGTTTTCGTACACCGTTTGAGTGACCTTGCGCCGGTCCCAGGTGTCGATATGCCCGTGAATCAGGTAGCGGGGACGTGCCCAGCGCATCAGGCGCAAGTACGCCTCAAAGCCGCGATGTGCGTGGTCATCCGGGATATCGTGAATGCCCTGGGGCGGATTATGCGTGACCATCACGTCCACGCCCTTTCCGCGCCGCCGAGCCATCAAGAGCGCCGGCATCAACCGCAGCACATTAAGCCGCATCTCGCGCTCGGTGAACTGCACCGGCCCATTATTATAACGAACTGAGCCTTCTATGCCTGCAAACGAAAATTCGCCATAGTTGACCACGCGCATATGCAGGTTATCGCCGCCGGGATGCATGGGTTTGTAGTTGCCATCATGGTTGCCGCGCACAAAGAATAGCGGTACGTTCAGGATGCTGGATAGAAAATCCAGGTAACCGGGCGGCATATCACCACAACTGATGATCAGGTTGACATCCGCAAAGGTGCGTTCCAGGTATTTGGCATCCTGCAACTGCGGCAGGACCACGTCACTAACAGCCAGTATTTTCACGATGAATGCTTCTCAAAACCAATATGCTTTCGGGAGGACTATTCTGGCGACCCCAACCACTGCATCGACTCGCCGGTCCCGCCCCGTAATGTCATGACGATCTCAGACAATATGCTGAGCGCGATCTCCTTGGGTGTTTCCGCGCCAAGTTCCAGACCAATGGGCGCATGGACACGCGCCAGTGTTTCGCGGCTTAGCCCATCTTCCATCAGCGCCTGGGCAGTGAGCGCCCAGCGGCGGCGGCTTCCGATCAAGCCGACATACGGCGCATCCGTCTCCAACAGCGCCGGGATCAACTGCTTATCGACCACCAACCCGCGCGTCAGGGCCGCGATGCAGGTTTGCCGCGTGATATCGACTTGCTCCACCACATCGGCGGGCGGGCTGGTGAAGTAGCCGTCCATGCCCGGGATGTTTTCCGGTGTGGCATAGCCAGGACGGTCATCTGCCACCAATACGCGGAACTCCATCCACCTGGCCAGGTCTGCGACGGCCTTGCCCACATGCCCACACCCAATCACCAGCACCGTCGGCGGTGGGTTCAGCGGCTCGACAAACACGTTCACCGTTCCCCCGCAGATGCCCGGATCGCCTGATGCCAGATCGGTCAGATTGTAGCTTAGCACCCGTGATTGCCCGTCACGAATGGCGGCCTGTGCCTCCTGGATAACCAGCGCTTCCATTTCGCCGCCGCCCACTGTCCCGACGATTTCGCCGTCCGGCCAGACCAGCATCTTACTCCCCGGCTGGCGCGGCACCGATCCCTGCGTCTGGATTACGGTGGCCAGCGCTGCGGGGCGGCTTTTCTGTTGGGCGGCAAGCACCGCCTCGAATACTGCGCGGTCTTCCTTGGACATTATGCCTGGGACTCTTTCTGCTGTTCTTGTATCGCGCGCCACACCTTTTCCGGCAGGATAGGCCCATCCGCAACCCGCACGCCTACGGCATCATAAACCGCGTTAGCCAGCGCCGGGCCAACACCATCCAGCGGGATTTCAGCGACAGCTTTAGCTCCGAACGGGCCGCTGGGCTCGTGCGTCTCGATGAAAATCACACCCATCTCCGGCATTTCGTCGGCGCGGTAAATCCAGTAGGGTCCGAAGCGCGGATTCAGCATCCGGCCCGCATCATCAAACACCATTTCCTCGCAGTGGCCATACCCCAGCGCCTGGACCATGCCACCCTCGACCTGACCGCTGGCCGTGACCGGGTTGATGATCCTGCCCCCGTCCACGGCCATGATCATCTTGTCGACCGTAAACTGGCCGGTTTCGGTATCGAGCGTGATCGTCACATACTGAGCCGCGAATGGGGGCGGCGAATCCGGACTGACGTAGCTGCCCACGCCCATAATCTGGTGCTGGTTCTCATGGTGCAGGCTGTTGAAAGCAATGTCCCGGTGGGAAACGCTGCGTCCGTCCGGGGCGTGGACCGCCCGGTCGTGCAGCACCAGGTCGTCAGGCGTTACTTCACCACTGCCGTTCTCCTGGCCGTTGAGCATCCGCGCGGCAACTTCGCGCATCTGGACCGCGACTTTCTCCGCCGCGATGACCACCGCCCGCCCGGAAATGTAGGTCGTGCTGGAGGCATACGCGCCCTTGTCGAACGGTGTGAAATCGGTGTCCGAGGAGTAGGTGATGAAGTCCTCCGGCGGGCAGCCCAACACCTCAGCGGCCATCTGCGTCAGGACCGTGTCTGATCCTGTGCCCAGGTCTGTCGCGCCGACCAGCAGGTTAAACGAGCCGTCGTCGTTGATCTTGATGCTGGCCGCGCCCATGTCCAGACGGGGAATGGCTGTACCCTGCATAACCGTTGCCACGCCGATCCCGCGCCGGAGATGGGGTTGGTCGGGGACCGTGTGCCAGTCCGGGTTATTGTATTTCTCCGCCCAACCGATGGCGGCGGCTCCCCGTTCCACGCACTCCGCCAGTCCGCACGACTGGATGTATTCGGCTTCGGCTTCGCGCCCCTCGCTCCACGCCTTGCTGACCGGATGCTCGTCGCCAGACTTGATGGCGTTGCTCAGCCGGAATTCGAGTGGATCAAAGCCCATTTCGCGCGTTATCCATTCGATATGCTGCTCCACTGCCCAGAAGCCCTGGGGCACGCCATAGCCGCGATACGCGCCGCTGGGGGGCGTGTTGGTGTAGACGATGTCGGTATGGAACTTGATGTTGGGCGCGTTATACAGCGCCATCGCCTTGTGGCCGGTGTTCCCGGCGACCGTCATCGCGTGGGTACCACTGGCCCCGGTGTCGCTGAGCAGGTACATCTCGTTGGCGACGATCCTGCCATCGTTGGTGACGCCGGTCTTCATCGTGACATACATGGGGTGGCGCGAGCGGCTGGCGTAGAATTCCTCAGCGCGGGTCAGTTCCAGGTGCACCGGACGCCCGGTGACAATCGTCAGGTGGGCGCAGATGTCCTCGATGAGCACTTCCTGCTTGACGCCAAACCCGCCACCAATCCGGGGCTTGATCACGCGGATGCGCTTTTCGGACAGCCCCAACACCGGAGCCAGGATGCGGCGCACATGGAACGGCACCTGGGTGCTGGTGCGGATCACCAGGCGATCATCTTCGTCCCACCACGTGACGACCACGTGTGGCTCGATGGGGGTCTGCTGTACCTTCGGGCTGTAGTAGGTGTGCTCGAAGACCCGGTCCGCCTGTTCGAAGCCCTGCGCCACGCTGCCCACTTCCCACTCGACAAGCGCGGCCAGGTTGCGGTCTTTGTCCTCAATGTGCCAGCTTTCCGGCTCATCGTGGATGACTGGCGCGCCGGGTTGCATACTCGCGCGCGGATCAAAGATCGCGGGCAGTTCCTCGTATTCGACCTCAATCAATTCTAGCGCCTGCAGTGCAATCGCTTCGGTTTCAGCAGCTACGGCGGCCACGCGATCTCCCACAAAGCGTACTTTGTAATCCAGGCTGTAGTTATCGTGTGGGCCGGGTTCGGGATCGCTCTGACCGGCGGTAGTATAGGGCACGCGCGGCAGGTCTTCGTGTGTGAGTACCGCGTGCACACCGGGTAGCTCGCGCGCTTTGCTGGCGTCGATGCGCTTGATGATCGTGTGCGCGTGCGGGCTGGTCAGCAGTTTGCCAACCAGCATCCCGCGCATCTCGACATCATCGGTGAAGGCGGGTTTGCCCTGCACCAGTTTGCGCGCGTCAACCTTTGCGGCGGGTTTGCCCACCTGCTGCAGTGTATCGACTTCCGGCGCGACCACCATCACCGGCATGACGTGCGTTTTGACACCAGTTCCGCCATCTGCTCCACCGACCATTTCTGGCGGAGTCGTGTCTGCGTCACGGTCGGCGGGCGGTGCAAACAACCCTGACGGAGCCGGAATCGCTTCAGCGGCGTCAATCGGAGGGACCGCTTCCCCTCGCAAGCGGGCCGCCGCGCGCAGCACCGCCTCGACCGGCTTTACGTATCCAGTACAGCGGCACAGAACACCCGCCAACGCTTCCCGCACCTCTGTTTCGGTGGGCATGGCGTTGCGGTCCAGCAGCGCTTTGGCAGCGATGATCATGCCCGGCGTGCAATAGCCGCACTGGATCGCGCCGGTTTCGATGAAAGCCGTTTGCAGCTCGTGCAGTGGTTCGGAGCCGCGCCAGCCGCGCTCCTGTTCGCCACCAACACCTTCCACTGTGACCACAGCGCGCCCATCAACCTGGGCCGCCAACACCATACACGACGTAAGCGGTATGCCATCCAGCAGTACCAGGCACGCGCCACATTCGCCTGTTTCACAGCCATGCTTGACGCCAAACACACCATTCTGGCGCAGTATGGCGAGTAACGTATCGTTTGGAGCGGCGTCAAACTCGACTGCCTGCCCGTTCAACTCAAAAGTAATCTTCACAACAAAGCTCCTTGGATAAGTCGCTTATGGTTTGCAAAAACCTGCTCAGCGTAACGCTACGCGCTACTCCGTAATCACTATTTCGCCGCCGGGTGTTTTTTCAATCGTCGCCACAAACAAACGATCCGCGTCGACCGCCATGTCCGGTGTCAGGCTCGTAACCGGGTAACGCTGCCCGGTGCGCGAATCGAACAGGCCAATCGCCACGCGGTAGGTGCCCGGCGGCAGATCGTCCGGCAGCGTAACGGTATACACGTCGTCCGCGATCAGGCCCGGCAGCCAGTTTCCCGGTGGCAGCACGCCGCTCATTGGCCGTGCTACCCCCTCCGGCGACCCCTCGATGGGGGCAACCGGTGGTTGGTCGATTCTATCATAGACATGGACAAACACCACGCCATCGCCAGCGCCCGGTGCGTCGCCCAGCCAGTCTAGTGTAACGCTGATCGCACCATTTTGCCCCTCGATGGTGACATTTGTCA
>JAADYV010000398.1 GCA_010092855.1 Chloroflexota bacterium
CCGCATCGACTGCTCGATGACGGGCACACCGTACCCGGAAAGCGCGACCGTGTCGTCGTCCTCCGAGATGGCGATCACCTGGTCTCCGGCGTGCAGCACGTAGTCCATCGCCGGTTTAAGCACTACCTGCCCATCGCGCAGCCGCAGCCCCATCACGGTCGAGGTTTCGTACAGCAGCAGCACATCCCCAAACGTCCGGCCCAGCAGCGCCGGTTCCTCCTGGAAATAGATTTCGTCGCCCTCGAAGTCCAACAGCTCAATATACACCACCGACAACCCCGACTGGCGGCAGGTCTGCACCGCGATGCGCGAGATCAACTCACTGACCGGCAGCAGCGAGGCGCGGTCCCGCCCCACCAACTGCGCGACTTCCAGGTTAGCGTAGTCCCGGATTTCGGCCACGATATGGTACTCGTGCGACATCCGGCGCGGATCGTTGGTAAGGGCCAGCATACTCTTGATCACGTGCGCGTCGGGGTCGGTGGCCTCCCCGGAGAGAATGATGATCGAGCGCGCGTCGTCCGGGTTGACAATCGCCAGGTCGGTCAGTTCAATCGGGCTGCCGGTGCGACACACCACGCGCGTGCGCCCCGTTGGTCCCACTCGCGTCCGGAGCGCGTCCTCCATCTCGACCTTGTCGACCGGGGCTAGAATAGCAATGCAGGCGTCGGGCTGGTTGGCGTTGGCGATCACCAGTTCGGAGATGATCGAGAACACCTGCGGCGACCAGCCCAGGATAACGGTATGGCCGCGCTCGATCACAACCGAGCGCCCCTTGCGCAAATCCGTCAGCTTGGCGTCGATCGCGCTGGTCAGAATACCGATCAGGGCGCTGAAGATGAAGATGCCGAACGCCGTCACCACCAGCATCAACCCCACTGCAAGCGGGTCGGCGGTATCGTCGTCGGCCAGCGTGCCCCCGTCGATGGTGTGCATCAGGCTGTTCCAGAGGGTTTCGGCGAAGCCCTGCGTTTCGCCCGTATCGTTGGCCGTCGTGCTGCTGGTGATCACGGCCACCAGCGAAACCAGCACGATCACGATCACGATACTGAGCAGCAGCCAGCCGATCACGGCGATCATGCCGCGCGCCATCACGTTGTCGAAGCGGTACTGCAACCGCTCTCTCAGGGTAAACTTTCGCATGTGGTCCTCGTAAGCTAACTCTTGTGCACCGTAATAATACTGAATGACAGTCTTGCTAACAATAAGCCAATCGGTACAAATTGACCCAGCGCCCTCAAAGCTGCGATAATAGACATAGATCACTTTGAGCGTTGGAATAGGGGGTCAACTCCTGGCCCGGCAACTACTACAGCTTGAATATCGTCATGATGGGAGGATTGTCTGCACAAGTGGAACCGACGACAGAGTAATGGAGCAAAAAAATGAGCAAAGTTTATGTGAACCGTTCCCGCATTCACGGTCTAGGCGTATTTGCCGCCGTCACCCTCAAACCGGGCGAACCGGTTCTGGCCATCGACGACTCCCGACTGGTCACCCCCACCAACCCCCTGCGACCGGGCGAAGAAGAAATGCACTGCGACTATCTGGCTGACTGCATCGTGGTCTTGATGCAAGAACCCGAGCGCTATATCAACCACTCCTGCGACCCCAATTCATTCGTCCGTTCCTTGCACGGCATCCGGTATGTGCTGGCGCGCAAGACGATTTACATTGGCGAAGAGATCACCTACGATTATTCGATGAACAGCTGCAGCGATTTCGTCTGGCACTGCGACTGTGGGAGTGCACGCTGCCGTTTCACCATCACTGCCGATTTCTTTCAACTATCCTATTTGCAGCAGCTAGAGTATTTGCCTTTGCTGGAGACCTGGTTTATAGAAGAAAACAAACTAGAGATCGACCGGTTGTTGACCCGTGCGCTGGGTGATGATGTCCGGCCCGCCACGCATGAACCCATCGCGCCCTACAGCGAATCGACCAACCGGTAAGACACCCACTCCGGAGGTTACTACGCCATGCCAGACCGTGACGGCGAAAACGGCCACGCCAACCCCGACCCGCAGCACCCCGAACTCTCCCCGCTGGTACCGGGACGGGGGCAGCGTCCCAGTTTTTCACTGGAAGCCCTGCGCGAGCGCATCGAGACCCAATTCAACGAAGAAACAGCCAACCGTGCCGATATCTTGTTGGAGCTGGACACCGAAAACAAGCGCCGCGACGCACTGCGCGAGGTGATGGATTACGTGCTGGCCGTCGAAGCCGTCACGCTCTCCCCGGTGGCCAAACAAACCCTGCTAGAGCGTGCCTACCGCAACCTGTTCTCGTTCGGCCCATTGGACCGTTATCTGCGGGACGAAGCCATCACCGAGATTGCGATCAACGGCCCGGCGCAGATACACGTCCGGCGCGGTATGGACAAACCTATGCCTACCGGGGCCGCGTTCGATGACCACGTCCACCTGGCAAGCGTGCTGCAGCGCGTGCTGGCCACCAGCGGCGTTATCCTCTCCGAAAGCGAACCGTTCCTGGAAACCGGCGTCGTCATCAATGGGCGTGCAGCGCGCATCAGCCTGATCGGTCCGCCTGTCAACCCGGACTACAACCTGGAAATCCGCCTGCACCCCACCGAGCCGATCACGTTTGAGGATTTGCACACGCGCTTCCGAGCCGTACCACCGCAAGTCACTGAACTGCTGCAAGCCATACTCCAGGCAGAGCACGGCCTGTTGATCGTGGGCGAGGTTGGGCTGGGCAAAACCACGCTGGCCAGCGCCCTGGCCCACTTCCTCCCCGTCGATGCAACCATTTTCGCCGTCGAGCGCGCCGCCGAACTCCACCTGCCCGCCTACATCACGCGCCGGGCGGCCATACCCCCCACGCCGTCAAGCGACGGCACCAGTTTTCAACAGCAGTTTCAGGCTGCGCTGGAACAAATGCCCGACTGGTTGATCGTGGACGAGATTCGTGGGGATGAGGCGGCTGCCGCCTGGTCGGCGTTGGAACGGGAGGAAACGCCGCGTTACGTGTGGTTATTCCGAGGTAGCAGCGTACCGAAACGCCTGCACAGCGCGCTCAGCATGGTGGTCCGCAAGCACCAACAATCCATCGACCAGACCGTGATCAACCACGCCCTGGCCCGGCATTTGCCGTTCGTGGCCGCCTTCAAGACCATTAACGGCCAGCCACGTCTGCACCTGGTGGCGGAATGGGTCCTCGGTGAACCGGATGCGGAGGGGTACACCTCACTCACGCTGCGCCCGTTGATCAGCGAGCAGCCCGGCGGCTGGCTCGTCACCGAAAACCAGCCCACCCGTCCGCTGCCGCTCCCCGACGACTTTTGGGAGTGACAAACAAAAGCCAACTAACAGCCGCCATCTAGATTAAGAAATACCTTATTGGTATATTCTACTGTAACTTTGTGACCATAAATAATTCAAATGGTGTTATACTGGATAAGAGACTTGGAGACACGACAAGGGACTTATTCTTATGACAAAGCAAAAATCCCTCGCTCAAATGCAACGCGAGGCGCAAAAAGCACAGGCGCAATACCAACGACAACTCGAACAACAACGTAAAGCGCAAGAAAAAGCCGAAAAAGAGCGGTATCTTGCCAGCAGGCAGCAGAAGGTAGATCAACTCAACCAGGAACTAGAAACACAGCTAGAGGCCCTGAGGACGATCCTTGAGACAGGCCTTCAGAGGACAATCAAGTTCGAGGAAATGGTTGATCTTGCAATGGGGCCAGCATTGATTCCCCCACAACCGGACCCGCTTCCCGCCCCACCAAATCCGCAAGCCTATCAAATGTATATTCCAAAACCAGGATTAGTTGAGAAGGTTACCGGATTGGGTAAATTCAAGCGTGAGCAAACAACACGCCAGGTCCAGTATAATTATCAACAGGCGATACAGGCCTACGAAAATGCACGGCAAGTTTATAACAATCAGATAAACGCGCGTAAGCAAGCGATTGAAACCCGACTGAGCCAAAAACAGACATTCCAACAGGCACTCACCACCAAACAAGCCGATGCGGTAACCAGTTACTTTTCGACGGTTCTACAGCATTCACCGTATCCCAGCACATTTCCGCCTGCGAAAGTTGTCCTTTCATACAATCCTGAGACAGGCGAGTTGATTCTAGAGTATGATTTGCCCCAATACGATGAGATTATGCCTACGATCATGGGGTATAAGTTCATAAAAACGCGCGACGAAATCCAGGAAAAACCCCTCACAACCACTCAGGAACGCACACAGAAAAAACTCTATGAGGATGTGATCGCAGCCATTGCATTGAGAGTGTTGCATGAGCTGTTCAAAGCCGATCATATGCGAGCAATTGAGCTAATCATCCTCAATGGCATGGCAAATACGGTCGATAAAGCAACTGGTAGGGATATCCGCCCATGCCTGGTTAGTGTTCAGGTGACCAAAGAAGATTTTGCCAAGCTAGACCTTACGCGCGTTGACAAAGCCGTCTGCCTTAAGCACCTCAAAGCACAAACCAGTCCCTCCTACGAAGAATTTGTGCCGATCAAGCCATTAGTCGAACTAGTGGTGACTGACAAACGGTTTGTTGAAGAAGTCAATGTGTTGTCCGGCCTCGACAGTCGTCCCAACCTGCTCGAAATGTCGCCTGGCGATTTTGAGCATCTTATCGCTAATCTGTTTACTGAGATGGGCTTTAAAACAGGAACAACGACCATCTCCCGGGATGGTGGGGTAGATGTCATTGCCTTTGACGAACGCCCGTTGGTCGGCGGGAAAATTATCATTCAGGCTAAGCGCTATCGGAATACCGTTGGAGTGGAATCTGTGCGCGCTCTATATGGTGTGATGCAGGATGAAGGTGCGATCAAAGGCATCCTGGTTACCACCAGTGGATTTGGCACTGCTTCGCGTGAGTTTGCTAAAGACAAACCTATCGAACTGATGGATGGAAATAACTTGCTATACTTTCTTGCCGAACACGGACACGAGGCCAAGATCGAAATCCCGAAATAACTCAGCAAGATAACGCTTTAGGCTATTACCTTTACACCCGCTGCTGCGCCGCGCGGACGGCGCGTTCCAGGTTGTCGCCAAAGGGCGGCAGGATGATGCCCGTTTCGGTAACCAGGCCGGAGAGATACTTCTGCGGCGTGACATCAAAGGCGGGGTTACGCGCGTGGTAGTGGTCGGGCACGATGTTGCAGCCATACGGGGCGCGTACTTCGTCCAGGCTGCGCTGCTCAATCGGAATCTGGTCGCCGTTTTTCATGCGCAGATCGACGGTTGAGGTCGGGAAGACAGAATAGCACGGGATGCGGTTTTCGCGTGCGAGCACCGCGATCTGGTACGAGCCGATCTTGTTGACCACGTCGCCATTGGCCGCCACGCGATCAGCGCCAAACATGACCACGTTGATCTCGCCGCGCCGCATGTAGTAGCCCGCCGCCGTATCGGGGATGATGTCGTAGGGGATGCCCAGCTCCTCACATTCCCAGGCGCTGAGCCGCGCCCCTTGCAGCCGGGGTCGGGTCTCGTCCAGCAGCACATGGATCGACTTTCCCTGTTCGTGCGCCATGCGGATTACGCCCAGCGCCGTGCCAAAATCGACCGTAGCCAACATCCCGGTGTTGCAGTGGTGCAGAACCGTATCGCCGTTGTTGAGCAGCGTCGCGCCGTGGGTAGCCATCTGTTTGTTGGTCGCCACGTCGGCGTCGGCCAAACGCTGCGCCGCCTCCAGCAACCCCTGGCGCACATCAGCCGCCCGGTCGTAAATGTCGTCGCGGGCGACTGTCAGCATGTGGTCCACCGCCCAGGCCAGGTTCACTGCCGTTGGACGCGCCTTCTTGAGAATAACCGCGGCCACTTCCAGATACTCGATCAGGCTGCCCACGTCCATTGCGGGAGCCTGGTACCCGGCAAGCACCATGCCAAACGCCGCCGCCACCCCAATTGCAGGCGCACCACGCACCACCATCTCCGAGATCGCCTGGGCCACCTCGCGGAAATCGTTGTATTCCACGAATGCCAGTTGCCAGGGCACCTGCCGCTGGTCGATCATCCGCACACGATTCTGATCAGTCCACTCAACGGTCCGCATGGAAATTGTCCTTCAACCTGCTCCACGTTACGCGCTGTATGCTCAAAAACCAAGTCTATCCGCTCCCCCCACCAGCGTCAAACCGAAATGCACAAAACAGAAAAGGCCGCCAACTGGCAGCCGTTTTCTACGCTGAATCAGATTCGAGCCGCAGACAACAATCGTCAAACATTCGTGCTGGTTACGCAGAAACGTGGATAATGGGCAGCGTTTTCCACGAACTCCCAAGAACTACAAACTAACGACCAACGATCACTCACCGCGAGCCACGCTTGCGCCGTTTGCGAGCGGCCTCGGCTTTGCGCAGAATGTCGGAGACGTCCGACGGTCCAGACTCGGCCTGATCCGAAGTGCCCGCACTGGCATCTGCACCAGCGGAGCCGGGTTGGGCCGTTGGAGCCGCGCCTGCTGCTGGTCCAGCCTGCGGTTGGGAAGAGAGCTGCTTGCCCAACGCTGCCGCCCGCCGTTCCATTTCTTTCTGGAGTTCGCCGCTTTGTTCCATATCCCAATAAATCGCGCCCCAATAGAGCTGCTTGCCAAAACGCTGCGCCACCTGCCGGACCTGGGGCGACGAGTCGCCGACAAAGACCGCCGCAAGGTGCGGCAGCGCCGCCGGGTTGTTCAACTGGCCCAGTTCAATGGCAGCCTGTTCGCGTTGCTGGGCCGTCTTCCCGGTGCGCAGCCGCTTCAGCCAGATGCTGATATCGCTGTTGGACGGTATGGTCGCCGGAGCGCGCGTGGTTCCGATCTGGGGCCGGTGTGCGCCGACGGCAGACGATGCCACGTCTGCACCGGCAGCCAGCGCCCCCGACATGGCCGAAAGCGCCATCGTCGAACCGCCGATCATGCCGCCCGCCATACCCGCCGCCACCGCCAATCCTGCCTGGCGTTTCGTGGCCCGGCTTTTCATGCGCAGCAAGTCCGCGTCCAGGCTGTCTTGCATTTTGCGCATCAACTCGATCTCGTCGGGGTTGGGCACATGCTCGATCTCTTTGTCCACATTGAAGTGGCGGAATATTTCGTCAATGGTCGAATACCCCGCTTGCCGCGCTTCGAACAGGCGCTTGCCCGCCCACGCTATCGCATTGCGCACATTCGGGTCCGTTTCCTTCTGATATCGTTCGCGTAGGGCTTCCAGCGCGCGGGTTTCGTCCAACATCCCCAACACCCGCACCACATCCAGCCGGACCGCTGGCTCTGCGTTATTCAGCCCTCCCAGCAGAACTTCGAGTTTCATGACCAATCCTCCCAAATTTCCATATCGATAGGGTGTGTGCCAGCGCACTTTTACTATACACTAAAATATCCCCACATTGAACCATACCCTAAAGATCAGGAGGATGCCCGGCGGGGCAGCACCCACCTTGGACGCATGTAATGGCCACAAACATTTTAGCGCAAAAGTTTTTCATGCCTCTTGTCGTATCGCGTTGGTGGCTTTTGTCACATGAAAACAAGATTGTTTTCACGGTAAACTCCTAATCAAGTAGCCTGCAACCCCACCAGGAGGAAAATACTTTATGGATGCTCTCGACCTGGCCCGGCTGCAATTCGCGGCCACCACTATCTACCACTTCTTTTTTGTTCCGCTGACGTTGGGGCTGTCGATCCTGGTTGCCATCATGGAAACGATCTATGTGCGCACCGGCAACGACGTCTACAAAAAGATGACCAAGTTCTGGGGCAAGCTCTTTGTGATCAACTTCGCAATGGGCGTTGTCACCGGCATCGTGCTGGAATTCCAGTTTGGCATGAACTGGTCGGAATACTCGCGTTTTATGGGCGATATCTTCGGCGCACCGTTGGCCATCGAAGCCCTGCTCGCCTTCTTTTTGGAATCAACCTTTATCGGCATCTGGATTTTCGGGTGGGATAAGCTGCCCAAAGGCCTGCACGCCGCGTCGATGTGGATGGTTGCCATCGGCTCGAACATCTC
>JAADYV010000399.1 GCA_010092855.1 Chloroflexota bacterium
GATCCGCACGCCCGTGATCGTGACGTCGCTGTCCAGGGGGCAGCGCCCGTTGAGTGTGGTGTTTGCGCCAAAATACGCTGCCCCTTCGAGAGTCGGCGCAATGCACCGGATGGTAAGTTATCCTGATTGCTAGTTGATGATATTGGTGAAAGCCAGTGCGAGCAAACTTGCCCAGGCTTTCAAATCAAAACCAAGATTGGTCCGAGCATGAAGCGACTGAATGCCCATCTTTTCCATTTGCGAATAAACGGTTTCGATTCGTTTACGGTAAAGTCGCAGGTCAAAATCGTCAGCCCACGAGTTCGGCTGCATGTTCTTGCGTCGAACCGACACCATGCGCACGCCGGTTTCCGCCAAAATAGTCTGGGCATCGGGTGCAGAAATGTAGCCCTTATCGCCAAACACCGTCGCCTCATCGGGCAAATGAACCGTCAACTCATGGCTCGGTGTCAAGTCATGCAACGCGGCAGGCAACATCTCGAAAGCAACAGGAATGCCATCTGCTGTACAAATCAAATGCAGTCGCCAACCAAAGAACTTCTCGCGTTTGGCCGCACAATAGCCACAGTAGATTTTGCCACGCACTTTCTTGCAGCGGCGCGCACGCACACGTTTGCACACAGGCACCGGCATACTGTCGATGATGAATACTTCGCCGGTGGCAAAGAGGTCGCCCAGCAAGGACACGAGCCCGTACAGCCAATCGCTCAACGCGTGCAAGCGGCGGTTGAACCGCGACACACTCAAGGGCGGAATATCGCCCAGCTTGCTCAAGATACACAACGCACGTTCATGATGATTCTGGAAATACTTCGCTGTGACTACCGCTACCGTCAGGATTTCAGCGGCGCTGATGGTGGCGCGCACATCATCCGTATACCCATGCGCTTTCAGCAGATCATCAATCACGCTATAAGTCGTTACAATATAGGTGTCGTTCATGTGAGGCCTCCGTTGAATGTTGTGTGGTAACTCCATTCTAACGGGTCTTGCATGAACGACTTCAACTAGCAATCAAGGTAAGTTAAGTTTTTGGCCTCGCTTTTTCCAAAAAGCGAGCGGGGTTCGGGGCTGGCCCCGAAAATGGAACATACTCCCGGTTTGAGGAGCTATTTTGCCCTGGGGAGAGCAAGCTCTACCCCTACAAGCAGTGGGCGTTAACCTGTGCGCTACCGGTTCGTGTTGGGCACGACGGCGCGGGCCAGTTCGCGCTCGAACCACGCCACCAACTCCATGCGTTCGGCGTCGGGCAAAAAGGCGGAACGAGCCGCGTTGAGGATGGTCTGTTTGATCACGTCCGGCGGCAAGCCCAGCGCGGTATGCGCCAGGGTCAGCTCGTCGGTGAGCGTGATGTCACACACCGAAGGGTCGTCGGTGTTGATGGTGGTCAGCACGTCGAGGTAGTGCAGGTCGGAGAGAGGATGGTGTTCCAGGTGGGCTACCGAGCCGGACTGCATGTTGCTGGTGGGGCACACTTCCAGCGTGATGCCGTGCTCGCGCACCAGGCGCACCACTTCCGAGTCTTCGATGGCGCGCACGCCGTGCCCGATGCGCGTGGGCCGCGCCGACTCGACAGCATCGCGCACACTCGCGGCCCCATCCCATTCCCCAGCGTGGACGGTGACGTGCAGGCCGTTTTCGCGCGCGCGGTCGAAGAAGGGCTGGAAGGGGCGGGCGGGATGGTCGGTTTCCAGCCCGGCGATATCCATCGCCACCACGTCGCTGTTGCCGACGGCCAGCGTCGCGTCCAGCACCTGGTGGGCGATGTCCACGCTTTCGTGGCGGTTGACGGACACAATCAGGCGCACCTGGATGCCAAAATCGCGCTGGGCCAGCGTCGAAGCCTCGCACACGTAGCCGATCACCTCTTCGTAGGTGCACTCGTTCTGGCGCGCCAGGGCGTGCGGCGTAAAGCGCAGTTCCATGTACTTGATGTTGTCGGCGGCGGCATCCTGAATCGCCTCACGCGTGATGCGGCGGATGATGGTCGCCGAGCGGTAGAAGTGGCGCAGCACGCTGAATTTGCTGAGGAAGACGGCGAAGTTCGGTTCGTCGTTTTCGGTCATCTGCACGTAGGGGCGCAGGTGCTCAACATCGTAGGCGGGCAGGGGAATGTCATATTCGCGCGCAACCTCGACCAGCGTGGACAGCCGCGTCGATCCTTCGAGATGCCGGTGCAGCTCGATCTTGGGCCAGCCGTGTAACGTCTGCCACAGCTTGTCCTGACGGTCAATGATGGTATGCGCGTTAAAATTCACCCTTCGTTCACCTTTCTGATGGTTCGGTTGCCAGCGGCAGTGTAAAGGTAAAGGTGCTGCCCTGGCCCTCCTCGCTTTCTACCCAGATCGCGCCGCCGTGGGCCACGACAATCCGCTGCGCGATTGACAGGCCCAACCCGGAACCGCCAAACCGGTAGCGGATCGATTTGTCGCCCTGGTAGAATCGTTCGAAGATGTGCGGCAGGTTCTCGGCGGGAATGCCGATCCCGCGATCCGTGACGGAGACCAGCACCTCGTTGTGCACGGCCTCGTGCGCCAGGTGCAGCGTCACCGTGCCGCCGTCTGGCGAGAATTTGGCCGCATTGCCCAGCAGGTTGTCCAGCACCTGGTTCAGCCGGTCCCGGTCACCCAAAATCGGGAATGGTCCGGCATCAATTTCGGCTTCGAACACCAGCCCGCGCTCGTTGTGGATCATGGCGGCACCTTTGATGGCGTCTTGGCCCAACACGGCCAGGTCCAGCGCGTCCACCAGCAGCGTATCGGCCCGGATGCTCTCCAGGTCCAGCACGTCTTGCACCAGGCGCGTGATGGAGGCGGCCTTCTGGTCTACAACGGTCAGTGCGTCGACCTGGTCCTGCACTACCGGGCCGAGTTCCCCATCGCGCAGCAGCCCGGCATAGCCCCGCACCAGCGCCAGCGGGCTGCGCAGTTCGTGCGCCAGGTTGTGCACCAGTTCGTTGCGCAGTTCGTGCAGCGCTTCCAGTTCGGCATTGGCGTCGGCCAGTTCTTGCGCGTGGTCCTGCGCTTCTTCCAACAGGCGGATCATCTCGATGGTGGCCGCGATCTGGCCCCCGGCAATGGTTAGCACGCGCTCGTGATCGGGCGAGAAAGCGTGTGGCACGCTGCTGTCGATGCTCAGTACGCCAATGGTCTGGTCGTGTACCGTCAGTGGCACGCACATCATCGAGCGGATGCCAGGATCGATCACGCGGAAATTCTCATCGGCGTAGGCATCCGTCACATAAAGCGCTTCGCCGGTAGCCACCACCTGCCCGGCGACGTATTCGCCGAGTTTAAAGCGGGCCCGCTCGAAGTATTCGGGCTGAATGCCGACCGCCGCGCGCAGCACGACCTCCTCGGTTTCCGGTTCAAATAACGCCACCGAGGCCGATTTGCAATGGTAGATATCGCGCATGGTCTCGACCACGATTTGCAGCACGTCGTCAATGGCGTGGTGGGCGCTAATGCGGCGCGCCATCTCCTGCAGGCCAAACACCTCGTCCAGCCGTGCGTGCAGCGTCGTATTGTAACGCGCGTTTTCTAACGCGACGGCGGCCTGGATGCACAACATCTCCAATGAGCGCAGCGTGCTGGCGCGGAAGGTGAACGGTTCGCCGTGCAGCAGTGTCAACACCCCCAGCAGGTCGTCGCCGCGCAGGATGGGATACGCCGCCACCGCCTGGACCAACCAGGGGGTACCAAAGTCAAGCTGGAGTTCGGGGTGGTCTTCCAGGTTGTGGCTGACGACCGGCTCTTTGCTGCGGCAAACTTGCTGGATCAGGCTGTCGCGCTGGTTGGGGTTGAGCGCCTGGACGCGCGGGCGGTTGATGTCGCCGGTGGCGTGGCCGCTCCACAGACGGTCAGGGCTGTCGTCTGAGGTGCACAAATAGAGCCTGGCCTGGCTGGGGCGCAGCAGTTGCAGCACAGCGCGCAGGGTGTAACTCACGACAGTATCGGTATCCTGCACAGTGGCCAGCCGCAGCCCCATCATGTGCAGCGTTTCGAGCGCCGCCAACTGCTCGCTGGTTTTGTCGTAAAGCTGCGCGTTCCGCAGCGCCGCCGCCAATGACCCGGCGATGGTTTCCAGGGTGTGCAGGTCGTCGAGCGTGTAGGCGTTGGGCACGTAGCTTTGCACGCTGATCACGCCCACCGCTTCGTCCTGGGTGACAAGCGGAACAACCAGGATACTGCGCGGCATTTCGCCCTGGATGATGCCCTGTTCCGGCATGGGATCGACCTCAGTGTCCCGGATCAGGATCGAGGCGCGCGTTTGCAGCACCAGCCCGCTCAAGCCTGCGCTGGCGGGTTGGGATTCGTCCGGGCGTGGATGCCCGTGATCGTAAGCGCCTACCAGGTTGATCTCCTCCACTTCGGTGTCGTACAGGCCGATGAAAAAGGTGGCGGTTTCCATCAGGCGGCTGATTTCGCGGTAGGCGACTTCCAGCAGTTGGTCCAGGTCAAGCTGTTGGCGAATGAGCTGACTGACTTCGCTGTAGGCTTGCAGCCGTTTCACCCGGCGGCGTTCTTCCTGGTAGCGGCGCGCGTTGTGCAGTACCGCCGCGATCTGGGTCGCCAGCGCCAGCGCGAGTTCGGCGTCGTCTTGCGAAAAATTATGCGGGTGGCTGCTGTCCAGGTTTAGCTCACCCTGGAATTCACCCTGGTGGAACAGCGGCGTGCCCAACCAACTGCAGATCACAGCGTCATCGGGAGGTTCGGTCCACCGTGGATCGGTGGCCGTATCGTTGATCACCAGCGGCGCGCCCGTCGCGCGCATGATGCGCGTGGTCTCATAATCGGGAAAACTGTCGGGGTGCAGGTTGGGTTCGTCTTTTATCCCGTCATCATCATGCCGCATGATGCGCGTCGAGCCGTCCGGTTCCAGCATGAAGATGGTCACCACGTCACACGGGATCAGGCGTCTGATCTCTTGCAGCACAATGCGCGCGACTTCGCCCGTGTCCAACTTGCCGGCCACCATCGCCATCACGGAATAGAGCGATTCCAGCCGGTCACGCAGTTGGTCGAGCACATGATGCACCACCAGGAACCCGCCGGTTTCCGGCTGTCGCCAGACGGTCAGGCGCACTGGCACGCGCCGGTCATCAGCCGTCAACATCGAGACCGTTACCTGGGCCGAATCTGGTTCCGAGCTGGTGATAAACTGTTCCCAGCGGGCCAGTATGTCGTCGGATTCTTCCGGGGCGACAAAGCGCAGCGGCGAACGCCCGATGACGTCCTCGAGCTGGTAGCCAAAATGTTCGGCAGCGGCGGGGGTTGCAAAACGGATCACGCCCCTGGCATCGAGAATCAGGATCGCTTCGGGGGCGTGAGGGACAGCAGGCAATGGGCTGTGGGGCTGGTTCGTTTTGCGCATAGTGGTTTGCATTTTATGTTCGCTGCTGTTCGGAACTCGGCGGCGCGGCGGTGGCCTGTCCTTCGGGAGCATAGACCAGCCAGCCCCAATAGCGCCAGGCAATGACCACGGCCAGCGTGATGCTGATCGCCAGCGGCAGATCGTGCATCAGGGCACCCAGCGCGTTGCCGCCCAGGTCTGCGCTGTCGTCTTCGCTCATGCTCAGCGCCAGCAACCGCACCGCCAGCGGGCTGAGTAACAGGGCAATGGCCACATATAACCCCCGGTACAACGGCGGGCGATGCGTGACCTCGCCAAATCGGCGGCTGATTTGGGCCAGCACCCACAAGCTAAACATCAGCGCCAGCGGAGCCGCTACACTCAACAAGGTAAAAACACTATTGATCATAGACCGCCTGCACTAACTCACTGTTCCCCAGCCCAGTTGGTTGGTAGTTATTGGCAATTGGTGTTTAGTTACTGGTTCGCAGTTGGTAGTGGTTAGCCAAAACCCGGACCAGGCGGCGTAACCAATCACACCGGGTAGCGGCGACATTTTCGCCGGGAAGTAGTTTCCCAGTGGGCAAAATGTCAACATGGCCAACAACTAACAACCGGTGGCCAATAACCAACAACTAAAAACTATCAACCAACAACCGCTCTTCCTCACCGCCCGCTGGTCATCAGCCGGTACATGTGCCAGCACAGCACCGCCAGGCTCACACCTCCGACCAGCAGCAGTCCGTCGCCCACCATGTCGCGCGTGACCTGGTCGAGACTCGCCAGGCGTACGGTAGACCCGGCAAACGCCACAACTGGAATCGCAAAAAACTGGTAATACGTGCGCTGTTTGGACAGCCGCTCATAAAAGCGCGCGATCAACGCCAGGAGGAAGATCACGGCGCTGAGGCCAAACCAGCCATAGACCGAGAGCAACTGGTGGGCGCTGACGCCGTCCATCTAATCCGAACCCTTACTTGATGACAAAAACGCGGCGGCGAAGGCTTCGGTGTGGGTCATCGTCGGGGTGCCGCTCATGATGCCGCGCGTACCTTCGAACCGGGTCCGCACGTCGATGCCCCTGGGCGTAATCGCGTACTGCCGGATGTCCTTTTCGTGGTCGCTGCCGCGCAACTTGAGCACCAGCAGTGCCTTGTGCACCGCGCCCTGAATCTCGACATAGCGCAGCAAGGTGTAGGAATCGACCACGAAAGCCAGGTCCTCCTCGCCTTCGGGGGTTTCGCCCAACAGCGCGGCATTTTCACGGGTGAGCACCGCCGTCAGGCCCAGGCGCTTCAGGCCGTTGATAAACTGGTAGGTGACCTGGCGCAGTTCCACCGGGTCGCGCGCCATGCGCTCGAAGTGGCTCAGGCTGTCGATCAGGATGCGCTGCGCCCCGATTTCGTCCACATAGCGCTCGATGCGCCCGTTGATCTGGCGCAGGTCGGCGTGGGTCACTTCCGGGCTGGTCATAATCACGCGCAGCATACCAGCTTCTTCATAGTCGATGAAGTCCCAGCCGAAATTGGCGGCGTCGCGGTAATATTGCTGCGGGAATTCCTCGAAGGTCAGGATCAGGCCCGGCTCCTCACACACGGTAATCCCGTGTTGGATGAACTGCATACCGAGCGTGCTCTTACCTGTGCCAGGGGCACCTTCGACCAGATTGGCGGAGCGGGGCAGCCAGCCCCCAAATAGCATTTCATCCAGCCCCGCGATGCCTGTTGGGATGCGTTGAGTATCCATGCAACACGGTCCTTACACTTAGCGCAGGCTGCGAATGACGTGATAGATCGCCTTGACACGAAACTGGCGATCATCACAAGCGGCGATGAACTGGGCCACCAGCTCGCGGATGTCCGGGTCACCGGCCAGGGTGAATACGCGCAACCCGGAGAGGTCTTCCATATCCAACAGCCCGTCCCGCGCCAGTTGAATCAGCTCTGGCTCGACAGTGCGCACATCGCGCCCGGTATACCGCGCGATGCTGTCCGCCGTGTCGGTGGTGTGGGGGTTGTCATGGAAGAACCGCACCAGGTCCCACTTGATAAATGAGTTGATCCGGGTTTGAATCAGTTCCAGCAGTTGCGGGTCCATGTCGTCCATCAAATTGGTGGCGAACTCGTCTGTGTCAGGCATGGCGTCCTTCCTTAACTATCATTTGCCTGTGCTCCAGAGACGAAACAGTTTGTATTATGGTGCGGTTTTTCATTTTAGGCCAGCGCGCGCAATCTTGTTTTGACGCAATAGTGTTTGGGGTAGGGGCATATCGCGCCAACCACAGGTTGGTTACGCCCCTACCGGTTGTATCCAATACCGGCCAACCCTACCGCCGCCGCCGTGACACCGTGCGCTTGACGGCATCCTGCGACACCGTCTGGCGGCTGCGCTGGATAATCGGGTAGCAGCACTGCTTGAACTTCTTGCCACTCCCACACGGGCACGGATCGTTGCGCCCGACGTCCTCGTACTGGCTGATGTGCAGCGGCAGCCCATCCACACCTCCGCTGCCATCGAACTTGCCGCGTTGGGTCTGTGGTTTCTGGGGCTGCTGACGCTGGGCACCGGCCTGGGTGGGCAGTGCGCCACGTCCCGCCTGGACATTGGTCAGCACCGGGCGCGTGGGCAACTGCTGCTGTTCTGCCGGAGCCACGCGGAAAATGTGGTGCACCACCTGGTCGCGGATTTCGTCTTGCAGCGCGGTCCACATCTGGTAGCTGGCGCGCTGGTATTCGACCAGTGGGTCGCGCCCGCCATAGGCTTGCAGCCGGATACCCTCGCGCAGCACGTCCAGGTCGGTCAGGTTGCGCTGCCAGAGCTGGTCGACCGTGTTGAGCATAACGTGCTTCTCGGCGGCGGCCATCCAATCGGCGCTGAACTCCTCGAGTCGCCGGTCGTACACTTCCAGCGCGCCCTTGACCAGCACCAGTGTCACGTCGTCCGGATCATCTTGCTCGGCCAGCGTTTGTGGCGAGATGCGGGATGGCACTGGATACACCGTCAGCGCGGCGCGGTGCAGTTCTTCCGTTTCCCAATCGACTTTGTCCTCGCCGAGATGGGTTTCCACCAGCGCGCCCAACACTTCAGTGATCATGCGCTGAATCTGGTCGCGCAGTTCACCCGGTTCGGAATGCAGTATCTTGCGGCGCTGGTTGTAAATCGAGGTGCGCTGCTTGTTGACCACGTCGTCGTATTCAAGCACGTGCTTGCGGATGTCGAAGTTGTGGCCTTCGACGCGCACCTGGGCCTGCTGGATCACGCGCGAAATGGTGCCATGTTCAATCGGCATGTCTTCCGGCATGTCGGCCCACTTCATGAAGTTCTTGACGCGGTCACCGCCGAAGCGCCGCATCAGGTCATCTTCCAGCGAGAGGTAAAAGCGACTCTCGCCGGGATCACCCTGACGCCCGGCACGCCCGCGTAACTGGTTGTCGATGCGGCGGGCCTCGTGGCGCTCGGTGCCCAGCACGTACAACCCGCCTTCGTCCAGCACTTTCTGGCGCTGCGCGGCGCACTCGGCTTTGGCTTCGGACAGCACTTCGTTCCACTGCTCGTCGGTGGCCTCGGTCACGTCAACCTCGTAGCGGCGGCGCAGCAGGTCGCGCGCCACGCCATCCGGGTTGCCGCCCAGCAGAATATCGACCCCCCGCCCGGCCATGTTGGTGGCAATCGTCACCGAGCCAGGACTGCCCGCCTGGGCAATGATGATCGCTTCGCGTTCGTGCTGCTTGGCGTTGAGCACCTCGTGTTTGACGCCCGCGCGAGTCAGGTACTTGCTCAGCCGCTCGCTGGTTTCGATGGCGGCGGTACCGACCAGCACCGGCTGGCCGCACTGTTGGCGCTCCTTGATGTCGTTGACCACGGCCTGCCACTTGGCCTTTTCCGACATGTAGACAAAGTCTTGCTGGTCGGCGCGGATGATGGGCAGGTTGGTGGGGATGATGGTCACTTCCAGCTCGTAGATTTCTTCGAACTCGCTGGCTTCGGTGGCGGCAGTACCCGTCATACCGGCCAGCTTGTCGTACATGCGGAAGTAGTTCTGGAAGGTGATCGTGGCCAGCGTCAGGTTCTCGCGCCGGACCTCGACGCCTTCTTTGGCTTCGATGGCCTGGTGCAGCCCCTCGCTGAAGCGCCGCCCGTGCATCAAGCGCCCGGTGAACTCGTCGACGATGACCACCTGGCCCTCCATGACGACGTAGTCCTTGTCGCGATGGTAGACCACGCTGGCGCGCAGCGCGTTGTCCAGGTAGGGCAGCATGTCGGAGTTTTCGGGCCCATAGAGGTTGTCACCCTGCAGATTGCCGCCCTTGTCCAGCAGCCGCTCGATTTTCTCGACACCCCCCTCGGTTAGGTACACGCTGCGGCTCTTGAGTTCCTCGACATAATCGCCGTCCGGCTCTTCCAGGTCGATGCTGTCCTGGCTGCTGGGCTTGAGGTTGCGCACCAGCTTGGCGAACAGCGTGTAGAGTTCGGACGGCTGTTCGGCCCGGCCACTGATGATCAGCGGGGTACGGGCCTCGTCGATGAGGATGTTGTCCACTTCATCTACGATGGCGTAGTGATGCCCGCGCTGGGTCATTTGCTCCAGCCGGTGCACCATGTTGTCGCGCAGGTAGTCGAAACCAAATTCGTTGTTGGTGCCGTAGGTGATGTCGGCGGCGTAGGCTTCTTTGCGCGCGATAGGTTCGAGGTGTTGGAAGCGCGCGTCGTCGCTGGGGAAATCGGGGTTAAAGCGGAAGGAGTGCATCGTTTCGTGGCTGCCCCGGCTCTGGATTACCGCCGCCGTCAGTCCCAGGAAGTGATAGACCGGCCCCATCTGTTGCAGGCCATACTTCGAGAGGTAGTCGTTGGGGGTAACCAGATGCACGCCTTTGCCGGTCAGGCCATTGAGATACATCGGCAGGGTGGCGACCAGCGTCTTGCCTTCACCCGTCTTCATTTCGGCGATCTTGCCCTGGTGCAGCACGATGCCGCCGATGAGCTGCACATCGTAGTGACGCAGGCCGGTCGTGCGCACCGACGCCTCGCGCACGACGGCAAACGCTTCGGGCAGCAGGTCGTCCAGTGTTTCGCCCTGGGCTAGCCGGGTTTTGAATTCATCGGTTTTGGCGCGGAGTTCGGCGTCACTCAGCGCTTGCATGGTGGGTTCGAGCGCGTTGATCGCCTCGACCACCTCGCGGTGACGTTTTAATTCGCGTTCGTTGGGGTCTCCGAACACGGTTTTGGCGATTGATTTTAACATGGTACCTCACCGGGGTAGGAAACAACACGGACCTACCTGAACTAACGATACGGCGTGGATCGGGAACGTTTCCCAAAGGGAAACTGTGGCAGATTATAACATATCCTACCCGGCTCCCGATAGCATTATCTCTGGGTGATTCGGACCAAAAAACCCCGCCATCCGGGTACCCGATGGCGGAGTAGTGGGTCGTGCATTGCTGTCGGGAAATGGCAGATTGCTACCGCCGACCGGTCACATGGCCGGATACAGCACAGACGCTGGCTCGTTAGAACACGGTCAGCACTGAGGCGCAGGCCAGCGCGGTCACACCCACTGCCGTGATCGCCAGCAGCACCAGTAGCACAATGCTCCAGAACGGGAACTGGCTTAATGGGCCGGGAGAATAGTTTGGGTCGCGTTTGCGCCGGTCATAGGCCCTGTCGCCTGTGATGCGGCCTAACGTGCGCTCGAAGACGTTATCCTGGCTGCGGCGATAGCTGGGGCTTTGGGAGTACGTGTGCTCGCGGTCATAACGCATCCGGATGCGGTCCGTGCGTGACGCGGTGGGACGGCGTCCGCGCAGTCGTTCGGCAGAAGCGGGCAGCGGCCCCAGGTCGTGCGTGTCCGGAATGGCGCTCACGTCATCGTCATCGACATATACACCCAGCCGATCGCGGTCTTCCCAGGTGCTGCCAGCAGCCAACGCAGCGGGCGTGATCTCGTCGTCGAAGTCGGCGGCTTCGTCGGCCCCGGCCCATACGTCATCGTATTCGCTTTCGCGCCGGTACGAGCGCCGGCGGCGGCGGCTGGGGTCTGGTCCATTGTAGTTGTCGCCCGGATCGTGGAAGTCCATGATTGTATTCCTCGTGCCTTGTTGCTTACACTTCCAGCATAGCAGATTTTGGGATTCTGCCCCAAACGCAAATCGGGCCAGGGGCATACGACCGGCGGTTGGTGTCCCCCTCTATCTTTGCACTTTTGGTTACCCCTCCTTAAAATCCCGGCGCAGTTCCGTTACGACCACCGCACGCGGAGAAGGGCTTGAACCTTACTGCGATTCCCCCTCTCCGTTTACCAAAGTGCGCCGTAAAGCCCCTTGATTTATCTATGGGGATATAAGGCGCGTGGTGCGTGTGGCTGGATTTTGTCGAACAAAATAGGCCACGC
>JAADYV010000400.1 GCA_010092855.1 Chloroflexota bacterium
GAGCGGGCAGACTCGTGGAGATACGATAACCAAGTCCATGCCAAGTACCTGGTATGACGACAGCGGTAATCGGACGCTAAAACACCGATTCTCCTGTGGAGCGCAGGAGCACAGAGGTGGAGCTGCCAAAAGCCTACAGCACGACCGTAGCACAGGCGTTGAAACCTAAAAGCTCAATGGCTTCAGCATTGGGTAGCTCACGATCATGTCACTGACAGTAAAAGAACTACAAGAGTAGCCGCCCCATACAGCTTCCATTTAGAGCTAGCGGCTTACTTTTTTACTGGCCAGCAATCCAAAGGCTTGCCATTGTGACGAGTTCCCAACAGCAGCATTTCGTCAACCGTCGTGTTTTGAAGATCAACGTGGGTTTTTTTCTGGCGCAAGGTGCTGGCAACCAACGCACAGTCGAGCTAGACCTGCCGCGCGTCCAGGTGGCCGACGACCTGGAGCTGGACTACCTACACGGCGACCTGCGCCTTAGCCGGAACTCTCGTGGAATCCTCATCCAGGGCAAGCTCAAAACCTCTGTTATCAACGAATGCTCACGGTGCCTGGTGCCGACTCTGGTGCCCGTGCATCTGGCGTTGGAAGAGTTGTTTGCTTACCCCGCTTCGCCCGAAGCGGTGTATGCCGTGGACGAAACCGGTATTCTGGACCTGGCACCGTTGCTGCGCGAAGAAGCAATCCTGGCAACACCAATGGTTGTGCTTTGTCGACCAGACTGTGCCGGGTTGTGCTCCCAGTGTGGCCAAAACCTCAACGAAAGTACTTGCGATTGTGAAGTAGACGATATTGATCCCCGGCTCGCCATATTGCGTGACCGGCTCGAGGGTAATGCTGACGATGGTTAATAGGGGGATGTTGCCTTGGATGACTATGTAGACACCGAACGACCGAATCAAGACGCGGTTATGGTTGCGCTGTTCGAAAAAGCTGACAGCCAGGGGTTCTTAACCAGCGACGACATCTTAGAAGTGCTGCCCGACGCGGATGAAGCCACCGAGCATTTAGAAGATATTTTTCTGATGTTAAACACGGCAGGGGTAGAAGTTTTTGGCGAAAAACCGGATGACCTGGATGGCGACCAGCTAGACGAAGACGACCTGGACGAGGACGACAACGAAACCGAAGCCTTCGATCTGAGTGGTGTTTCGTCGGATGATACGGTGGGTCTCTATTTGAAGGAAATGGCGCGCGTGCCGCTGCTGACCACGGAAGAAGAAGTCGAACTGGCCAAGCGCCTGGAAGCAGGCAACGAAGCCAGCGCCGAACTCGCCCGGCTCGATGGCGATGCTGACCCAGAAGCGGTGCATGCGTTGCAAGCGCTGGTTGAAGATGGCAAAGCAGCACGCGACCACCTGATCAAAGCCAACACCCGGCTGGTGGTCAGCATTGCCAAGAAGTATATGGGCCGGGGCGTGCATTTCCTGGACTTGATCCAGGAAGGCAACCTGGGCTTGATGAAGGCTGTCGAGAAGTTCGACTATACGCGCGGCTATCGCTTCAGCACGTATGCGACATGGTGGATTCGCCAGACGATTACGCGCGCGATTGCCGACCAGGGCCGCACGATCCGTGTGCCGGTGCACATGTCCGACCGCATCCGCCGCCTGTACAAAACTGCACGCCAGTTGGAACAGGAAAACGGGCGCAAGCCTACCCCGGAAGAGATCGCAGTCAAAATGGACTTGGAACCGCGCAAGGTCCAGTGGATGCTCAAGGTGAGCTGGCGGCCGATGAGCCTGGAACGCCCGGTGGGTGAAGAAGAGGACAGCGAACTGGGCAGCTTCATCGAAGACCTGACCACGCCCACCCCCACCCAAAGCGCCTACCAGAACTTGCTACGCGAGAAAGTCGAGGAAGTCCTGGGCACGCTGACGGCTCGCGAAGCACGGATTCTGCGGCTGCGCTTCGGGTTGCAGAACGGACGCAGCTATACGCTGGAGGAAGTGGGCCAGAAATTTGGCCTCACCCGCGAGCGCATCCGCCAGATCGAAGGGAAAGCCCTACGCAGGCTGCGGCACCCGCGCCGGTCGCGCCAACTCCGCGACTTTACATGACGTGGCTTCAGTCTGGGAACCGGGCTGGCCCTGGGGACAGGCTTGTGACCGCGAAGTGATCGATATTCGAGACGCCACTCGCCGGGTGGCGTTCTAGTTGTTGGTGATTAGGTTGACATTCACCCGTAATAACCGTATACTCCGAACCGTCGCGTGAAGGTAATTATTCCCGCCACTTCCTACGTGCGAGGAGGCTTTTTTATGCAAGACAGCAGCAGCTTCCGGCTGATTGTGCGTCGTGGCCCGCAGCCTAACCAGATCTACGAGTTGAACAAGGGGATTATCACCATTGGTCGTGATATCACTAATGATATTGTGATCAACGATCCCGAAGTCAGCCGCCACCATTGTCGCTTAACCCAGGGTGGGGGTGGCTACACCGTAGAAGACCTGGGCTCGACCAATGGCACGTTTGTCAATGGGCAGCGCTTGACCGGCGCGCGACCACTTTCACATGGCGATATGTTGGGCATGGGCGAAACGGTTACGCTGGCGTATGAAGCAGCCGGAGCCGCCAGTGTGCCAGGTGATCCACGCCAGGCAGCAACCATGTCGGGTAGTACACCCGGAGCACCTGCTCCCGCTGGAGCACCGGGCGTTCGCTATGGCGAGCAACCACCGACCTCCGAACCCGGCGGTTATCCGGGCGCAGCACCCCAGCAGCCGTCCTATGGCGCGCCTGCACAGCAGCAGCCAATGGGCTACGACAGCTACGACTACGGTGACGCCTACGGTGATGCCGGGTATGGCGGGGCTGGTTTTGTTGAAGGCGGTACCGGGCGTTGGATCGTACTTGGCTGTGGGTGTTTTCTCGTCCTGTGTATTGTCACTGCCGTCATCGGCGGGATCATAATCGACTCACAGTGCTGGTGGGACGATATTCCAGTGTTGGAAGATGTACTGGATGTCTTCGACCTTGAAGTGGACGAGACAAAGTGTAACTGATAAGCGCACACCACCTGCGACAATCAAACGCCGTGATAGCACTGGTTACATGCCAGCCCGATAGCGGCGACATACCCTTACAATTATAGGACAAGCGGCGCTGCTCGAAACGAAAGCGCCGCTTACGTTTGAGAGTTTTTCCCCTTGCACCCAGGCTACGCTTTTCTGGGGAGATCTCCTACGTGTCCAGCGCCGCAAGCATGTCTTCCACCCGACTGAACTTTAGCCGGGGACGTTCCAGCGCCGCGCCTTGCTCCTGCTCCAGCCGGTCGAGGCGCTGCCAATCGGCATAGGTCACATACCGCACCCCGCGTCCCGCTAACAGAGCCTCCAATGCTTCGCGCGTAGGTTCTACTGGATCGGGCAGCGAGTCACAGTCCTCTAACAAGCGGTTGACCGTTTCCTGGGCATCGGGCTTATTGGTGCCAATGATGCCGCTGGGCCCGCGCTTGATCCACCCAGCCACGTACTCCCCCACACGCGGCTCGCCATCCGCACCTATTACGCGCCCTTCGTCGTTGGGGATGATGGCGCGGCGCTCGTCAAACGGCACATCTGGCAACGCCACCCCTTGATACCCAATCGAGCGAAAGACCAACCCGACGGGAATCGTTTCGTATTCATCGGTCGGGCGCGGACGCAGCGAACCGTCATCGCTTTCCCGTAGCTCGTTCTTGATCACTTTGATCGCCTCGACCCATTCGCTGCCGATAATTTCCACCGGCGAGACCAGGAAACGCATGACGATGCGCTTGGGCACGTTACCGGGACCCTGTTGAGCGTAGCGCATCAGAGTTTCCAGGTTGGTCTTGACCCGACGATCTGCGCAGCACTCGACAAATGCCTGGCTGAGTGAGTCAAGCGCCACCTCCTCCGGTGCCACCATCACCCCCGCTGCTTCCATTTCGCCTAATTCCTTGATCTCGGTTGGCGTGAACTTAGCCTGAGCCGGTCCGCGCCGTCCCAAGACATAGACCTCCTCGACCTGGCTGTACGCCAACGCCTCCAGGGCATAGTCCGCGATGTCGGTTGAGTGCAGTTCGTTAACTGTGCGGGCCAGAATCCGTGCCACATCCATTGCCACATTGCCATTGCCAATCACGGCGGCCCGTTTTTGGGACAGGTCGAATGTCAAATCCCGGAAATCAGGGTGAGCATTGTACCACCCCACAAACTCAGTGGCTGCATGGCTACCGACCAGGTCCTCGCCAGGGATGCCTAGCTGCCGGTCAGTCTGAGCCCCTACCGCAAAAATCACGGCGTGGTACAATCGCTTGATGTCCGCCAGGGTGAGGTCCTGCCCAAATGTCACGTTGCCATAAAACCGAAAGGTGGCATGTTGGGCGATGCGGTCATATACCTTGGTTACGCCTTTGATCTTGGGATGATCTGGCGCAACGCCCCCCCGTACCAATCCAAACGGTGTGGGCAGCCGTTCAAACATGTCGATATGAAGGCCGGCTGCTGCTTGTTTTTGCAGGTGTTCTGCCGCGTAAAACGCCGATGGCCCGGAACCGACAATGGCAACGCGCATGGTAATTTCTCCTTGATCGAATAACTGTTTCGCTTAGATATTGGTTTGGATGCACACCCCCCCGGACCCGTTAGATCCAAGCGGTCAGGGTGATGGCATGTTGCCGCGTTCACCGTGGGACGAGTGGTCTGAATACAATGGTCTGGAGAACGCACAAACCCCACCCTAAGCTTAGCAGCTTTGGCGGCATACTTTCAACTTGAGGCGTGTCTGTTGTATGATAGGTAAATATGATTCCGGCCATCAGACGCAGCACCATTTCTCTTAGGAGGTCAACGACGAATGCGACGGAAGTTTACGCGGTATGGGCTGGCAGTGTTGTGTTTATTGGCTGCGGTCTGGTTATGGCTGCCCGAGATTCGCCCCGCACATGGCCAGAGTGGGGGTGAAGACGATCCTGAGGTGCGTGTGTTGCAGGGCGTACTCACGGACGACACTGGAGAAGCAGTAGCGGGGGCCGAGGTGCGCGTCACAATTGATGGTACTCAGCAAGATGTTGCTAACACATCACACGAAGGCAGTTGGGAAGTTGAACTGGTTGAACTGCCCAGAAACAGCCTCCGCGTTGAATACAGCCATCCGGACTATGACAATTTACCGGCACATGGGGTCGATTCTGGCGCGCTTGATCGCCTGTTGGATGGCGCCATATTGGATCAGGGACAACTGCGGCTGCGCACCCGACCGGCACTGGTGCTGGTGGGCATCCTCACCAACGAACAAGGCCAGGCAATTGTCGAAGCTGAAATCGACGTGTTCTACGACGACAGTGCTGAACCGGTAGGCAGTGCACACAGCCTGGAAACTGGCCTGTGGGAAGTGATCTTGCCTCGCCCGGGCGCACAAGCGCCTGCCGAATCGGTGACGGTGGAAGTGTCGCATCCCCATTTTGAGGTTGATGCCTACCAGTTGGCCCCGCAAGACGTCGAAGTACTTTCCGATGGCGAGTCGGTTAACATCGGCCAGCTAGAAATGACCAATCGCTATACGCTAGGCTTTTGGGTGGCCACGCTCACATTTGTGCTGATGTTGGGCATTATCGCATTCGAACGCTTGCCCAACGCGACAGCGGCCCTGTTCGGAATCGGAGTAGTGTTTACCACAACCTTCTTTGGCGGCGAGATTGTGCCCGAACTGTACATTTTTAACTTCGAGCGTGCGCTGGCGTATATCAACTGGGAGGTTATTTTCCTGGTGATGGGCATGATGATTGTGGTCAGCGTGATCGAGAGCACCGGCCTCTTCCAGTGGCTGGCATTTATGGCCTACCGCTGGAGCCGGGGCGAACCCGTCATCCTGGTGATCGTGTTGGTGATCATCACCACGCTGGCCTCGGCGCTGCTGGATAACGTCACGACCATGCTGCTGATGGTGCCCATCACATTGGAGATCGCTATTGCGCTGGACCTGCCGCCAGCGTCGCTGCTCGTGCCCGAAATTCTGGCATCCAACATCGGCGGCATCACAACCCTGATCGGCACGCCAACTAACATTCTGATCGGGGCCTATGCGGATATATCCTTCAACGATTTCCTGATTAATCAGACCGTCGGCGTTGTTGTTGCGCTGGTTGTGATGACCGTGTACGTGCTGTGGCACTATCGTAAGGTCTTTAACCAGGGCGAAAAAGGCATTTCTCCCACCCTCTACGCCAAGCTGGAAGAGAACGCCAAGATCAAAAACCCAACTGTCCTGCGCAAGTCGCTGTTTGTGTTCGCGGCGACCATTTTCGTCTTTGCGATTGGCGAAAACCTGCACATGGTCCCAGCGGTTACAGCGCTGTTGGCCGCGACAGTCATGTTGGTGTGGGTGGAAACCGACGTGCAGAAGATGCTCAGCCTGGTGGACTGGACGACGCTGGTGTTCTTTATGGCGCTGTTCATGATGGTCGGCTCGATCCAGGAAGTGGGCCTAATCGGGGCGGTGGCCGAAGGGATGAGCAACGTTGTTGGCAGCAATCTGTATATCGGCGTATTCATGATCGCGTTTGGGGTGGGCTTGCTATCGTTCGCCATTGCCAATATCCCGCTGGCGGCCTCCATGCTGCCCGTCGTCGAATACCTGTCCGGCAACATTTCTGGCGCAGCGAGCAACAAAATCCTGTATTACAGTCTGTCGATGGGCGCGGCGATGGGCGGCAACGGTTTGCTCATCGGCGGCGAGACGAATCTGATGACTGCCGGCGTCGCGGAAAGGGCCGGGTATCCGCTCTCTTTCGGGAAATTCGCGCGCGTCAGCGTACCGGTGACCTTGCTTACGTTGTTAGTGGGTAGTTTGTGGTTGTTGTTCCGCTTTGAGGTACTGGGAGGGTAACCCCGAATGGACGTTATATTGTGTGCAACGCGCGGAGGAGAAGCCAGCATCCGCACCCAGCAGCGCGCGATAGCGCTGGCCAAAGAACAGGGCGCGAAACTGGTGTTCATTTTCGTCTCTGACGTGAGCTTTTTGGAACACTATACCGCGCCGCGCGTACCCGCTATGGAAGGCGAGATGGAGCACCTGGGCGAATTCCTGCTGCTGATGGCCAAAGAACGCGCCGAGAAAGCTGGAGTCGAGGCCAGCTTCGTCGTCAAAAAGGGCACCTTCAGCACCGCCCTGGTTGAGGCAGCCAAAGAGTTCGACGCGTCGCTGATGGTACTGGGCCGCCCGGCAGCCCACAACATCACTACCCTGGATTACCTGGAAAACACCCTGGCCAAACGGCTCCGCGAGGAAGCCAACAGCGACATGCTGATCGTGTGACCCGGTCCGTAATCGCACGCCAGGCGGGACACACTGCCCCGCCTGGTTGACGACCCCACTCGCCTGTTTTACGCTGGTTTGCGAGCCGTGATGCGTGCGCTGTAGATGCGTGGCATACCCTCCTGCAGCGGCACGATATCCTCTTTGGCTTCTACCTTGTCCACGATCTGAACGTCGACAAACCCCGCCGCCCGCATCAGGCCGGTATACGCCTCAGCATCAATCGCGCCCGTCACACACTCGGACCACCTGTTGAGGTCGGCGCGCAATTCCGGCGTGAACTCGCCCTCGGTCACGATGTCGCTGATCGAAGCCCGTCCGCCGGGTTTGAGTACGCGAAATACCTCGCTGAAAACGGCGGCTTTGTCCGGGGACAGGTTGATCACGCAGTTGGACATCACCACATCGATGCTGTCGTTGACAACAGGCAGGTTTTCGATGTGGCCCTTACGGAACTCGACGTTCTTCACGCCCATCTCGACTTTGCTGGCGTTGGCTTTGGCCAGCATGTCGGGCGTCATGTCTACGCCGATAACGTAGCCTTCGTCGCCAACCTGGCGCGCGGCCAGAAAGCAGTCGATGCCGCCCCCGCTGCCCAGGTCCAGCACCGTTTCGCCGGGGTTCAGGTTTGCAATCGACACCGGGTCGCCACAGCCCAGCGACAGGCCGGTCACGTCCACCGGCAGCCCTTCTAGCATGGTCGAGTCGTAGAGTTTGGCGCTGGCGCTTTCTGACTTGCAGCAGCACGATTTCTCCTCGCGCGCGAGTTCCCCATAGCGTTCCTGTACCGCCTCGTGAATGTCCTGAGTCATGTTAGTCGTCTCCTTCATATTGATGACTGTCAATATATACAGGCAAAAAAACGCGCTGACCTATTCGCAACCGCCCTCTACCGAAAAATCGGGCGCAAACGCCTGCATCAACGTGCCGCAGCACATCGTCACCTGTTCCTGGTTGAGCGTATAGAAGCGCTGGCGACCTTCCTGGCGCACCAGGACGAGGTTTGCTTCCTCCAGCTTCTTGAGGTGGTGACTGACAGTGGGCTGGTTAACCTTGCCGCCCAGCTTGTCCACCACGTCACCCACGCTCAACCAGACACAGCACAGGTGTTTCATGATTGCCTGGCGGGTGTCATCGGCAATCGCCTTGGCGAAAATCAGCGGGTCAATGCTCATGTTTAGATTATATCGAAGCTCATCAATATGTCAAGTGATTCAATCGGTTGATTCGGATTGCGGCGCGTCCAGGTTTTCGGCCCATTCGCGCAGATCAAAGCTGGAATCGTGGCGGCATTCCTCGCGCATCCAATCCGGCAGCCGGTTGATGGATGCCAATGCTTCCGGCCAGCTTTCCCGGCAAAAGGAACATGGCCCATATTCATAAAGATTGAACAGCGCTTGGGCGGCTTCAGGTGCAGGATGCTGTCTGAATATTGCGAGAATATCTAAACCCAACCCATGATAATCAAACGGATCGAGTTGTTCTTTTGTCAGCATTTCCATCAATGCCCAATCTTCGAGTTCCCAATTCGAGAGTAGAAGGCTTGCCGCATACCCGATCCAGTGGCGCTTTTCGATCAGATCAAGCGCGAGTTGGCGCACATCTGGGTGGGAGACATGCGCAAGTGCTCTAAAAGCAGAAACAACGATTTGGGTTTTTGTGGTAAACCTGTCATCCTCGTTGTACTCTGGCTTGGTTCCGGCCTCTTTGATCAGTTGAATGAGATTGTCGGGAGCCAGCGGAAACCGTCTCATTTCGAAAATCCGGATGTGCTTCAACAACCGTTCGGGGTCGTCTGCACTCATTCCCAGAAAATCCTGTGCTGCTTTTTCAATCTCCGCATCATCGGACCATTTGCCCCAGTATCTGGCC
>JAADYV010000401.1 GCA_010092855.1 Chloroflexota bacterium
ACTTGCCGCGCGGTGTAGGTGCGGACGTGGGGCGCAAGTTGGTTCCGCCAGCGGTCGGGCAGGTAATTGATCAGCGGCGTGTTGCCAAAATGATACTCGCCTTTCCAGTAGTGTCCGTGCTGCTCGACCGGATACCAGCGGTTGGGGCAAAACAGGATGATGCGCCCGCCGGGTTTGAGCACACGCACCATCTCCTCGACGGCCAGGCGATCATCGACGACGTGTTCGATGACTTCGTTGGAGAGGATGGCGTCGAACAGGTCGGCGCGGTAGGGCAGCTTCTCGGCGGCAGCAACCAGCGCGTGGGGCGTATCTTCCTGGGCGACACGGATGCGGTCTGGCTCGATATCAAAGGCGTCTACGCGGAACGTGAAGCGGCGGCGAATCTGGCTCGAATACATCCCCTGGCCGCAGCCCGCTTCGAGGACGTGTGCGCCCTGCAGATCGCCCCAATGGTTGATCATGCGCAGCCGTCGCTCCTGGCCATCACGCCAGACGTAGCTTGGTTCGCCGCGCAGTGCTGCCAGTTGCGAAGGATTGTGCGCGCTCACGTTCGGCTCTCTTCCCGTAACCGCGCCATGAGGTAGGCGTCAACGTATTCTCCGGCACGGAAGGCATAATCGTGCAGCGTGCCCTCGATCTCGAACCCAAACTTGTGATACAGCGCCACCCCGTCCGCATTATCGGTGAAGACGGTGAGTTCTATGCGGCTGATGTTGAGCCAGTTTTCGGCCAGGTCGATGGCGGCTTCCAGCAACGCGCTGCCGACGCCCTGCCCCTGGAAATCCGGGTGGACCATCATGCCCAACTCAGTGGCATGGGCTTGCCGTCCCTGGTGAAGGTGCAGGCCCAACAAGCCAATGACGGTACCGTCCACTTCGGCGACCAGCATCCGCGCATTGGCGGGCGGATTTTCGACCCGGTCCTGGATCGTGTCGCGCGACTGGTACGGCAGTTGCAGCGTGTTGGCGACCACGTTTTCACCGGCCAGAATCTCGACGATGTTCTCCCAGTCGTCCGTGTTTTGGCCGCGAATGGTGATGGAGAGCGTTTCGGTCATGTTCGTTCCCCGCTAAGCAAGCGTGCCAGGAGTACAGCGTCGCAGTAAGCTCCTGCGCGCAGGGCATACCGGCGCAGGGTCGCTTCGGCCTGGAAGCCATGCTGCTCGTAGAAAGCGATCAGGTCGGTCTGGTCGACGTACAGCGTTGCCTCGATCCGGCGCAGCCCCAGCCAGTTATCAGCCAGGTCTAGCACGGCTCCCAGCAGGGCTGCTGGAGCCTCGCCGGTGTGATAATCCGGGTGCATAATCTGCTGGAGCGTGCCAGCGTGGCGGCGACGGCGCGGCAAAGCCTTGAGTTCCGCCAGGCCGATGATTCGCGTGCGGCCACTGGGCAGGCTGGTTTCCGCGACGAGACAGTGCAGGTTTGCCGGTAAGCTGGAGAATAGGTCCCGCAGCGTTTCATCATGCGCGTAGGGCAGGCGCGTCGAATCGCGGACGATATCGGGGTGGGTCAGCAGCGCGAACAGGTTATCCCAATCATCACTGCGATAGCCTCGAATGGTAAGCGTTGGCAGGTTGTTCACAGGTGTACCCAGGCGTTTGCTATGTTCAGGTGTGCTCAGGCGCAAATATCTATGCCACCTAGCTTACCCCGTGCTGGACGTTCCGCCAAGCACCAGCTTTCGACCGTGTTGTGAGGCTGCCGGTGGGCGGGCGTTGGAGACACTCCCTTGTCGTGGGTTGGGGCCTTCGCTATAATTCTGCCGCAATTGGACTTGCGCGAACGAAGGATACGGCCTTGAAACTATCTGTCATTATTCCATGCTATAACGAAGAGCAAACTGTCGCGGAGATCATCAAGCGAGTACGCGCTACCGAATTGGCATCCGAAATCGTGGTGGTAGACGACGGATCAACGGATGGCACACGCGATATTCTCGACGGGATCGACCCCGGTGACGATCTCAAGATTGTGCTGCACGAGAAAAACCAGGGCAAGGGCGCGGCAGTCCGGACCGGCTTCCAGACCGCTACTGGCGAGATTTTTCTAATCCAGGATGCAGACTTGGAATATGACCCCCGCGACTACCCGGTGTTGGTCAAGCCTATTGAAGAAGGCATCTCCAAAGTGGTTTACGGCTCGCGATTCCTGGGTGGGCCGCGCAAAGCGATGTTCTTCTGGAACATGATTGCCAACCGCACCCTGACGCTGGTAACCAACATCCTCTACGACGCCATTCTGAGCGACATGGAAACGTGCTACAAGGTTTTCCGTGCAGAAGTCGTCAAGGAAATCCCGCTGCGGTCGCGCCGGTTCGATTTCGAGCCGGAAGTGACGGCCAAAATCCTCAAGCGCGGCTACCGCATCTACGAGGTGCCGATCTCGTACAACGGGCGCGAGTGGGACGAAGGCAAAAAGATCTCATGGAAGGACGGCGTGATCGCGCTGTGGACTCTGTTCCGCTATCGCTTCCGGGACTAACCGCCAATACTCCACCCCATAAACCTTCCTGGGCGTCGGTGCTGTCGGTCTGGCTACCGGCGCTCGTGATTCTGGCCGGAATCGCCTTGCGGATCACGCTATTGGGCGTGGATATGCGCCTGCACCCCGACGAGGCGTTGTTCGCGGCCCAGGCACGCCTGGCCAGTCATGGCGGCGACGTGCTGCTGCGCGAGACGGACCTCGACAAGCCGCCACTCACGATCTATACCACTGCCCTATCGTTTCGCCTGCTGGGGACTTCCGAATTCGCGGCGCGCTTGCCCAATACCCTGTTCAGCGTTTTGAGCCTGGCGGTGTTGTATGCGCTGGCTCACGCGCTGTACACGGATCGCAGTGTGGCCACACTTGCCACTGTGTTGTGGGCGCTGTCACCCTATGACCTGGCGTTCGCGGCAACCGTCTTCACCGATGTGCAGGCCACGTTCTGGGTGCTGGTCGGCGCGCTGTTCGCCGCGCGGGATCGCTGGTGGGCGGCAGGCTTTGCACTGGGACTGGTGTTTGCCAGCAAGACCAACGGTATGGTGTTTCTGCCGCTGGTCCTGGCGCTGGGCATTGCACGCCATGCCCGGCATGATTGGCGCGTCTGGGACGTAGTACGCCGTGTGCGGAATCTGCTGATACCGCTGGTGATGGTTATCGGCACGGTGACGCTGTGGGATGCTGCCCGGCACCCGCGCAGCTATTGGGACCTCAACGTAGCGCGCAACAATCCGGGCCGCCTGGTTCGCGCTGCTGAGTTGTGGCCCCGCCTGGACGACTGGGCGCATTGGCTGCATTACATGACCGGGTCAGCGGTGGTGAATGTGGCGCTGCTGGCAGGCGGTGGGTTGTGGCTGGTGTGGGGCCTTCGCACACGAAAGCGCGGGACCGCGCTAGATTGGCTGCTGGCTGGCTTCGGCGTGGCGTTTATGGGATGGTATTGGCTGGTGGCCCTCAACACCTATGACCGCTACCTGCACACCCTGACGCCGTTTGCGCTGGTGCTCGCTGCGCAGATTGTTTGGGGTGTGGCGAGCACGTTAGGCGATAGACTGCCGGGCAGCCAGTCAGTGGTGCAGATCGGTGTCGTGGGTCTTGTGGTGGTCCTGATGCTCCCGGGAATCATGCCTGTGCTGCGTGGTGAGGCAGAAATTGGTGGCGACCAGCACCAACACGACGGCATTGATGCGCTGGCTGAGTATCTGAACACGGAACTCTCTGGCGCGGTAATCTACGACCACTGGTTGGGCTGGGAGCTGGCTTACTACCTGGGCGAGTCGTCGCGCGTCACGCTGGTATATATGCCGCTGCCCGAAGCGCTGGCAGATGATGTGGCTGCGCAGTCCGCGATACGCTACTTTGTAGCCCCATCCGAGCAGCACGCCGCCCCCTGGATCGCCGAACTTGAACGCCGCAATATCGCCGTAACAACCATCTACACAGCGGAATTCGTGGTATACCAGATTGGGTTAGGCACCACTACAAGCACACACTTATACTCTGGGTGACCCGGTGCACCACACAAGGAGTGACGACATGAGCCAGGCTAACGCCACGACAAGCATCATCATTTTTGGAGCTTCTGGCGACCTCGCCAGGCGCAAGCTGATCCCGGCCTTATTCAGCCTGTATTGTCGCGGGCGACTGCCCGAAAACTTGCAGATTGTGGGCGTCTCGCGGAGTGCGTATTCACACGAAGAATATCGTGACCGGCTGCGCGATGGTGTGCAGGAGCACGCCACGCAGAACTTTGATGCTAACAAGTGGGCGGCGTTCCGAGAGCTGATCTGGTACCAGCAGGGCGACAGCAAGGTGCCGGAAGACTACCAGAAACTCGAGACGTTTCTACAGGAGCGCGAAAACGGCCCTGCCAACCGCCTGTACTATCTTTCGGTGGCTCCCTTTCTCTATGAACCCACTGTCGAGCATCTCGGTGCGCATGGTATGGCGCGTGAGGAAAACGGGTGGCGGCGGATCGTGGTCGAAAAACCATTTGGCACCGACTTGCCCTCCGCGCAGCAGTTGAACGATGCCCTCCACACCGTGTTCGAAGAGCAGCAGATTTACCGTATCGACCATTACCTGGGCAAAGAGACTGCGCAGAACATCCTGTTCTTCCGCTTTGCCAACACCATCTTCGAGCCGGTATGGAACCGCAACTATGTGGATCACGTGCAGATCACGGTCACGGAACAGGTTGACGTGGGGCACCGGGCCGAGTTCTACGATTCGGCGGGCGTGCTGCGCGATATGTTCCAGAACCACCTGCTGCAACTGCTCTCGCTGATTGCTATGGAGCCACCCGCGTCCTTCAACGCGGATGCGCTGCGCAACGAAAAGGTCAAGCTGCTGAGTTCGATCCGTCATATTGCGCTGGAGGACACGGTCCGCGCGCAATATGATGGTTACTGCGAAGCGGACGGTGTGGCTGAGGACTCGCAAACACCCACCTACGCCGCGCTGAAGCTGCTGATCGACAACTGGCGCTGGCAGGGCGTGCCGTTCTACCTGCGTTCCGGCAAAGCGCTGGCGCGCAAGGTCAGCGAGGTGATCGTGCAGTTCAAGTGCCCGCCGCACATGATGTTCGGCGCGGGCATGGAAGACGACTGCTTTACACCTAATTCCCTGTCGCTGTGCATCCAGCCGGACGAGGGCATCCATCTGCAGTTTGAGGCCAAAGTCCCCGGCTCCTACCAGGACACACGCTCGGTGGAGATGGAGTTCCACTACCGCTCGTCGTTTGGGGATGACGCGCTGCCTGAAGCCTACGAGCGGCTGCTGTTGGATGCGCTCAACGGGGATGCCTCGCTATTCACGCGCAGTGACGAAATCGAGATGGCCTGGCGCTTGATCGACCCCATCATCCAGGGCTGGGAAAAGACGGGCCAACCTGCGCTGGCCTCTTACCGACCAGGCAGCGGTGGGCCAGCAGAAGCGGACGAATTCCTGGCGCGTGATGGCCGCATGTGGGAATACGGGTGCGAGCATGGCGAGTGAGGTTGTTGTTTTCCCAGATGGCGAAAGCATCGGGCGCAGTGCCGCCGAGCGGGTCATCGCCGCTGCGCAGGAGGCTATCACCGCGCGCGGACGCTTCAGCTTTGGGCTGTCGGGCGGATCAACGCCGCGCCTGCTGTTCGAGATGCTGGCTCAACCAGCCTTCGCGGACCGGATCGACTGGGCGCGGGTGTTCGTCTTCTGGGGTGATGAGCGCACCGTGCCACCGGATCACGCCGACAGCAACTATCGTTTGGCGCGCGAAACGCTGCTGGACCACGTCCCGATTCCAGCGGACAACGTCTTCCGCATCCCCGGCGAAATTGACCCGGCGGAAGCGGCGGCAGCGTATGAACACACGCTGCGCGCGTTTTTCGGGAAGCGCTCTGTGTTCGACCTGCTGCTGCTGGGCTTGGGCGACGACGGGCATACTGCGTCCCTTTTTCCGGGGACGGTTGCATTGCAGGAAGAAACGCGCTGGGTGGTCGAGAACTATGTCGAGAAGCTGGCGACGTGGCGCATTACAATGACTGCACCGGCCATCAATGACGCCCGGCAGGTGATGTTCCTGATAACTGGGGCGAACAAGGCTCCGGCTCTGCGCGCGGTGTTGGAAGGGCCACACCAGCCAGCGGTGTATCCCGCACAGTTGGTCCAGCCGGAAAACGGTGAACTGGTGTGGATGGTAGACGAGGCGGCAGCAGCGGCGCTAACCCGTTAGCCGGTCAACGCATCGACCAACCCGGCTACGACCTCTTCCACAACGGCCTGCATCGGGTCGGAAAGCGGGGTGTCGGGCAGATTGCCGAAAGGCTGCATCCCCAGCAGCGCTACCGTGCAGCCGAGGTCCATTGTCAGGAATTTGGCCAGCATGTAGGGCGGCAGGGTGTGCGTGGTGGCGCTGAGGCCGGTGGTGTCCTGCCAATCAAGCAAACGGACCGTGCCCGGCTCGGCGTTCATCTGGGCAGCATCGACCAGCAGCACCACATCCGGGGCGAAAGCACGCAGCACCCCGGTGTGATTCTCCGGCGCGATCCCGGCGTCGACGATCAACAGCCGGTCATCGCTATCGACCCGTGCTTCCAGACCACGCGCGACAGCGATCCCGGCTGCGTCATCTCCGTTAAATTCGTTGCCGATGCCCAGCACCACGCACCGCACCGCGCGATCAGGCGGTGATAGGCTCCTCAACGTCTGCTTCAGCCGGTTCTGCCAGGACACTGTCAACATCCGCGTCATTCCCGTAATATAGCTCGAAGTTGTCCTTGTCCAGCGCAGCCAGTTCCCACTCGTTGTTGACCAGCTCGATGCAATCCTTATTGCAACTGGCCACACACTGCCCGCAGAAGGTGCAGCGGTCCACGTAGTAGTGGAACACGAAACGCTTGGCCTTCTTGTCGATGGTAATGATTTCGATCGCGTTGGCCGGGCAATCTTTGGCGCACAGGCTGCAACCGGTGCAGCCTTCCAGGTCCCAGTGCAGTTTGCTGCGCAGGTGTTCGGGTGCTTCCTGTCGCACGAAGGGATACTTTTCTGTTGCCGGGCGCTGTACCAGCGACCCCAGGGCCTCTTTCCACATCGTACTGAGTTTCATCACATCACTCCTTGCCAGAGGATCAACACTAAGAACTGGACCAGCACCAGCAGCGCACCATAGCGCCACCACAACCCGACGGTCTGGTCAATGCGGAGGCGGGTCAGCAGGGCTTGTACCCCGGCCAATCCCACCAGGAGGAGCAGCGTCTTGCCGAAAAACAGCAGCGGGTTAGCGATCCCGCCCAGGTAAAAGCCAGCCACCAGGGTCAGGCCGACCACCAGCTCGACGCCTTTGCCCAGGTGGAACAACGCCAGGCCGCGCCCGCTGTATTCGGTCATGGCTCCGGCCACGATCTCGGTTTCGGCTTCGGGGGCGTCAAAGGGCGGCAGTTCGAGTTTGCCCATCAACCCGATCAGCGCCACCAGGAACCCAATCGGTTGGGTCAGCAGCAGCCAGGTATGGTTTGCGGCGTAGTGCGAGATCGCCTTAATTTCCCACGTTTCGGCCACCAGCGCCGGACCCAGCAGCGCCAGCAAAAATGGTGCTTCATACGAGAACAACTGCGTCAGCGTGCGCGTAGCCCCCATCAGCGAGAAGCGGTCCAGCGTATTGGCCCCGGCCAGCCCCATGCACAGCGTCAGCAGACTGAGCATATAGATCGTCACGATCAGGTCGCCGGAGAAGCTGTGCGCGGGTTCCAGGCCCATCATCGGCACGTAGAGCACTGCCGTCATCGCCCCGGCCAGCGCGATCACCGGCAGTACGGTAAACAGCACTGCATTGACGCCAGCCGGTACCACTTCTTCTTTGGCCAGCAGCTTGATGTTGTCGGCCAGCGGCTGGAACCAGCGCGGTCCCACGCGGTTCTGGAAGCGCGCGACCAGCTTGCGGTCTGCCCATTCGTAGGCCATGCCCATGAACAGGATGAAGATGCCGCCGGGGAAAATCAGCAGCGCGATAAGGGCTTCAAAGGTGTTCATCGGTAATACTCGATCCCATACTGCCGGAGCTGCTCCCACGTCCACTGCTGGGTATCACCGCCCGGTGCGTTGATGGATACCATACGGTCATTGCACGAGAAACACGGGTCGATGCCGGCTAGCAGCATCGGCATATCGGCGAACTGGTGGCCCACCGCCAGCGCCAGCACGGACCCCATGTTAGGCAGCGTTGGCGTGCGCACCTTGACGCGGTCGGCGGTGTCGGTGCCGTTGCTTTTGATGTAGTAAAACAATTCGCCACGCGGCGCTTCCACCCGGCTGATCGTTTCGCCCGGCTTGACCCGGCGCGGCATCCGCGTGGTGAGATCACCCTCCGGCATGTTGTCCAGGATTGCGCGGATCAGGCGGTAGCTTTCGAACAATTCCTTGATGCGCACCTTAAAGCGCGCTTCCAGGTCGCCCGCTGTTTCAGTCACGATGTTGACCGGGTGATCCACATAGGCAGCGTAGGGCGCGTCCACGCGCACGTCACGGGCCACGCCTGATGCGCGCGCTGTCGGACCTACCACGCCCAGTTGTTCGGCTGCTTCGGGTGACATAACGCCGATGCCGCGCGTGCGGCGCAGGAACATCGCGTCGTTGGACACCACGTCCAGGTAATACGCGGTGCGTTCTTCGAGGAAGTCGATCCCGGTGCGAATTTCCTGTTCGTGCTGGTCGGTGATGTCACACTTGACGCCGCCCAGCAGGTTGGCCGAGTAGTTCACGCGGTTGCCGGTGATGTTTTCCAGCAGGTTCATGACGGTTTCGCGGTCGCGCCAGCTATACATGAACAGCAGGTCGAACCCGGCTTCGTGGGCGGCCACGCCCAGCCACAACATGTGGCTGTGAATGCGCTCCAGTTCGCCAACCAGCACGCGGATGGCCTGCGCACGGGGCGGCGCTTCGACCTTAGCCAGCCGCTCGACGCCCAGGGCAAAGGCGGTGGCGTGCACGTGCGAGCAGATGCCACACACGCGCTCCAGCAGGTACATGCTCTGGACGTAATTGCGCCCTTCGGTGCCCTTTTCAATGCCGCGATGCACGTACCCCAGCCGCACGGAAGCATCCGTCACCGTTTCGCCATCGACCGCGAACTCGAAATGCCCCGGTTCCTTGAGCGCAGGATGCTGGGGGCCAATCGGGATGCGGAAGTTTTCGAGTTGATTGGAGGTCATCGGGTGCTGTCCTTGTCAGCTGAGCTGGTCCATCGAGAAATCTTTAAGCAGTGGGTAGACACCGTCCGGCCAGTCTTCCGGCAGGAATAACCGCTCGGCGTTGGGCGTATCGGTGACAGTGATGCCGAACATTTCGATCAGCTCGCGTTCGTACATGCTGGCCGACGGAATCGCGCCGCACACGCTGGGCACAACCCCACCACAACGCGGCACCCGCACCCGCAGCGTCAGAATATCGGCTCCTTCACAGAAGTGGTACAACATCTCAAGTTGATCCGCTTCGACGCCCAGGTCCACACCGGTGATGGTAGATAAATATCCCCACCGCGCATCGACCAACGCCTGGACCACGTCCACCAGGGCTGCCGCGTCGATCACGGCATCCAGGCGGTTGGGTTCGGGGGTGGTCGTCTCTGCGGCATGGTTGGTGACCAGGTCCGCAGCGGTTTGCAGATTAGGGTTCAATTCACTGGTTGGCGTTGTCACCTGTTCAGGTGTTGATGTGCTCATACGGCCTCCTGGGGCTGCGCAGTGGATGCACCGTTGTTCGTCTGGTGCGCCTGCTTCAGGTTTTCCAGCAACTTGACGACGCCGTCGATAATGGCTTCCGGGCGCGGCGGGCAGCCGGGAATGTAGGCGTCCACCGGGATCACC
>JAADYV010000402.1 GCA_010092855.1 Chloroflexota bacterium
GCTGATGCGCGAGTCTTTGGAGCGCGCTTCTTCCAGGCTCCAGCCTTCGAGCACGGCCTGGCGGCTGAGGCGAATCTTGCCCTGGCCGTCAATGTCGGTGATCATGACCATGATCTCGTCGCCGACGCTGACCTCATCCTCGGTGCGTTCGATGTGGTGGTCGGCCAGTTGGCTGACGGGCACCAGGCCATCGCGCCCCGGCAGCAGCTCGACAAACGCGCCGTAGTTCTCGACACGGTTGACCTTGCCGGTGTAGATGCGGCCCAGCTCCGGCTCCTCGACCAGCGCCAGGATCATGTCGCGGGCGCGGTCGGCGCTGGGGCCGTCCACTGCCGCGATGAAGACCACGCCGTCCTCGGCGATGTCGATCTTGGTGTCGGTCTGGTCCTGGATGCTGCGAATGGTCTTGCCGCCTGGCCCGATCACCGCGCCGATCTTCTCGACGTTGATCTGGACGGTGTCGATACGCGGCGCATACGGGCTGAGTTCGGCGCGCGGTTCGGGGATGCACGCGGAGATCACGGTCAGAATTTGCAACCGGGCGTCACGCGCCTGGGCCAGCGCCTGGCGCATGATGTCGTCGCTGACACCCTTGATCTTGATGTCCATCTGCAGCGCGGTGATGCCATTGGTGGTCCCGGCGACCTTAAAGTCCATGTCGCCCAGGTGGTCTTCCATGCCCTGGATGTCGGTCAGCACCGCGTACCGGTCGCCCTCTTTGATGAGGCCCATCGCAATGCCGCCCACCGGCTGCTTGATTGGCACGCCCGCCGCCATCAGCGCCAAGGTGCTGCCGCACACGCTGGCCATGCTGGTGCTGCCGTTGGACGACATCACCTCGCTGACCACGCGCACGGTATAGGGAAATTCGTCTTCGGGCGGGATCATGCTCACCAGCGCCGTTTCGGCCAGCGCGCCATGCCCGATCTCGCGACGTTTGGGGCCGCGCAGGAACCACGTTTCGCCCGTGCTGTAGGGCGGGAAGTTATAGTGGTGCATGTAGCGCTTGGTGTCTTCGGGATACAGCCCGTCCAGCGGCTGGCTGTCGCGCGGGGTGCCCAGCGTGCAGATGCTCAGCACCTGGGTCTGGCCACGCTTGAACAGGCCCGACCCATGCACGCGCGGCACCAGGTCGACCTCCGACGCCAGGTCGCGGATAGAGGAATAGTCACGTCCGTCGGGGCGCACGCCGTCTTCGAGAATGCGACGGCGCACCACCTTCTTGAGCGTGTCCGCAATGACCTCGCGCACGTCCTTGAGACTGACGGGTTCTTCGCCTTCGGGCACGTCTAGCGCCTCGTATTCGGCCAGCACACGCTCGCGCAGTTCGTCCATGGCGTCGTTGCGTCCGTCGCGGTCCAGTTTGGTGGCCACGATCTCCTCGATCTCGGCCAGCACTTTGCCCTCAACCTCTGCCGTCAGCACCTCGTCGACCTTGCTGGGTGTATACTCGCGCTTGGGCTTGCCGAACTGCGCGCGCATCTCGTTCTGGACGCGGATCAGGTCCTGCATGGCGTCATGGCCAAAGCGCAGCGCCTGCACGATGGTTTCTTCGTCGACTTCGTTCGCGCCTGCCTCGACCATGATGATGGCGTCGGCGGTTCCCGCGATGCGCAGGTCCAGCACGCTGTTTTCCATCTCGGGGATGGTGGGGTTGGCAATGAACTTGCCATCGACCAGACCCACCCGGCACGCGCCAATCGGACCGTCCCAGGGGACATCCGAAATCGTTAGCGCGGCGCTGGCCGCGATAATCGACAGCGTATCGGCGTGGTTTTCCTGGTCGTGGGCCAGCGGCATCACGATGACCTGGACTTCGTTGCGCATGTCCTTGGGGAACAACGGGCGCAGCGGGCGGTCAGTCACTCGCGCGATCAGGATTCCGGCGGTCGAGGGGCGTCCCTCGCGGCGCATGAAGCTGCCGGGGATGCGCCCTGCCGCATACAGTTTTTCTTCGTAGTCCACGCTCAGCGGGAAGAAGTCAATGCCTTCACGCGGGTGCGCGCTCATCGTGGCGGTCGAAAACACGACCGTGTCGCCCTGGCGGACGGTGACTGCGCCACCGGCCTGTTCTGCCAGTTTGCCGGTTTCGAAGACCACCGGCCTGCCGTCCAACATGGCTTCATATCGATTGTTGGGGGGCATAGTGCTATTCATAAGTAACCTCCGTTAGGTTATTGTGGACCGGGACTGGTCGAAATGACCGGGCCGGTCGTTTTACACAGTTGCCCGGAGGTCAGGGACTGGAACCTGGTGCCAAACGGTGCTGTCACCGGCTTGACCGCACGTTCCAATACCTGTCGCTCCGGGCTGGTTGTTGCATCGGTAAAAAGCGCGGACCAATACCCCGGCCCGCGCCCGATGTTCGGCCCTAGCGCCGCAGACCCAGTTTCTGGATCAACTCGCGGTAGGTGTTCGGGTCTTTGCGCGCCAGATACTTCAGGTGGCGGCGACGTAACCCGACCAACTTGAGCAGCCCGCGACGGCTGTGTTCATCGTGTTTATGTGTCCGGAGATGGTCGGTGAGCTGTTCGATGCGGGTGGTGAGGATAGCGATCTGAACTTCCGGCGACCCGGTGTCACCATCGTGCCGGGCATACCCCTCGATAATCTTGGCTTTCTCTTGTTTGGTAAGTCCCATTGTTGTTTGCGTCCCTTATCTTTCCTGGTCACCAGGCAGCCCGGACGTGGAGCCACCGGTCAAGCGGACATTAAGAACCACAGGGATTATACCATTGCCACTGGGGATTGGGAAGTCTGAATGCCAGGCGGGTGCATTTGGGCAGGGGACCGTGCGCGACGCCCCTGCCCCAGAACAGACATCCCCACTGGCGGCAAGCGGCCTATTTGTCCTTAAGCACGGTGCCCGGCAGCGGCGTGCCCTGCCACACGGCGTCGAAGTTGGGGCCAAGCGTACCAGCCGGCACCCACAGCAGCTCACAGGCATACACGATCTGGTAATATGTGCCATCGTCATTCACGCCGCGCACGCGCACGCTGTCGCCGCCATTAAGCGTCACGCGCGGGGCGGTTATCTCGCCGGGTGCCCAGTAGGCGATAGTGTCCGCGAGCAGCACCGCGCCCACAGTGTCGCCTTCGGTGATGAAGTCGTCACAGCCGGGAATGCCGGTGAATTCGCCAAACAGCTCCAGGATGTAGCCACCTGAGCCGGTGCCCAGGTCGGCGTACTGGTTGAGGTAGTCGTAGGAGGTCACGCGGAACACGTACTGCCCGTCGATGGGCGCGAAGAACGAATATGTGCCGCCGGAGTAGCCCCCGCCGCACTGCCCGTCGGCAATGCCATCATCGTACAGCGGCTCGGTAAACAGCGCGATGGGCGTCAGCAGCGTGCCGTCTGGCCCGTAGACCAGCAGATACGGGTCGAGCGTGCCGGGCTTGGGCGCGCAGTCCAGGATGGCCGTGATCGGATCGCCCGCCGCCAGCTCGAGCGGGTAATCGGCGACCGGGTTGGCGTTGATATCCAGCGTGCCCTCCAGCCGGATGGTGCCGTAGTGGGCGTAGTCTGGGGAGGGCGCTGTTTCAGCAGCGGCGGGTGCGCTTAGCGGCAGCGCCACCAGGAGCGCGGCCAGGGTGAGTGTGATAAGCAACGGTTTTCTGATCATGGGTTGTCTCCTTCAAACCCTGTTTTTCATTATTCATAGTATAACAGCAGCCCTGGGGACGCCGTTCCTTAGGGTTGGATGAGAATGAGTCCCACAAAAGAAAGCGCCCCGTGCGGGGGGCATGGTGGGGCGCATCTGGGTACTGGGCTGCACCCAGGTTCGAAGTAGGGGTGTGCAGCGCGTGTACCGTTGTGTCATTGGGCGAGATGTTCGCAGTGGTAGGGGCCACGCAAACCGCTGCGAACGTTCTCGCCCCACTTGACACCCCCAGTATGACAGGCCAGCGTGACCTGAGCGTGACCAACCACCGGCCACAAACGAACAAGCCCCGGCGCGCGACCGGGGCTGGGGGCAACAACTGTCGGTGGGAGCGGCGCTAGTCCACCACGTCGGTGGGCAGCGGCGCGCCGTTCCAGACTTCGTCAAAGTTGGGGCCCATCGAGCCAACCGGCACCCACAGGTACTGGCATTCCCAGATAATCTTGTAGTACGCGCCTGTATCATCCATACCGAGCACCCAGGCCGTGTTACCGGCTTCAATCGTTACCAGCGGGGCAGTGGGTTCGCCGGGCATCCAGTAGGTTTCGGCGTTGGCGACGAAGCTGCCACCGGTCGCGTTTGGCGTCAGCAGCATCCCCAGGTCGCAGCCGGGCACGGTCACGTTCTGGGCGGCAACGCGGCAGTATTCGATACCTTCGGGCGAGTTTTCAAAGACATCTGAGCCGGAAACAAAGGCGTCACCCAGCACCGCCGTAAGAGGCTCGATGCGCGGGGCAAGACCCACGTTGTGGCAGGCGCTGTCGATGCTGGCCTGGGTGCCGCTGGTGGCGAAGGACCAGATGTCAACATCGTAGATCGAACCATCGGCGTTGTAGCAGACCACGCAGGTCCAGTCGTAGCCGTCGCCATCATCGTTGGACGGAGTCAGCACGTAGCTGTAACCCTGGGTATCAGTACCTACGCCATCGCCGGTCAGTCCACCAGAACCACCGGTGTACGCTTGCGACATGGCAACCACACTCAATAGAACAACAACGATAATCAATCCTGAAAGCCGTTTCATCGTATTTTGTCTCCTGGCTACTTTCAAAAAACCCTGGCGAAGAAGGAATGACAACCACTGAGGACTTTCAATTGTGAATTGTGTGATTGTCCGCCCCACACCCTTAGCGTATGCGGGCGAAATCAAGCCGCGATCAAAGTTTTGTAAATGAATTGTCAAGAAGACAAGCAAAAAAATAACTTATGCTTGGCCAAGTATTAACGTAAGGCTGTGCCCAACAAAATGCCCCGGCGCGCATCCGAGGCAGCAGAAGCGCTCGAAATTCGCGTAAATAGGCGGCCTGCGGTATAATCTTCTTTAACAATGGCGACGCAAGACGTTTGCCAAAACATGCTGTTAACAGGCTGGAGACATTCCCACGCGGCTACACAAACTACCGGGCGACCCGCGTACCCCCAGGTCGCTCGTTCTATTTGAATCACTGGTGAACAGGAAAGTGAGATGGACGCTCCGCTGAGTGAATTTGACGATATCGGCAACGTGCGACAGATCAAAATTGACGAGGAGATGCGCGGCTCGTACCTTGACTATGCTATGAGCGTGATCGTGGCGCGCGCGCTACCCGATGCCCGCGACGGACTCAAGCCCGTGCACCGCCGCATCCTCTACGCCATGCACGACATGGGCATTCGCGCCAACAGCTCCTACAAAAAGTCGGCGCGTATTGTAGGCGAAGTGCTGGGTAAGTATCATCCGCACGGCGACCAGGCCGTGTACGACGCGATGGCGCGCATGGCCCAGGATTTCTCGCTGCGCTACATGCTGGTCGATGGCCAGGGCAACTTCGGCAGCATCGACGGCGACAGCCCTGCCGCTATGCGCTATACCGAGGCGCGTTTGTCGTCGATTGCCGAGGAAATGCTCGAAGACATCGACATGGACACGGTCGATTTTGCATTCAACTTCGATGACAGCCTCGAAGAACCGCTGGCGCTGCCCGCCAAGCTGCCCAACCTGCTGCTGAACGGGGCCAGCGGGATCGCGGTCGGCATGGCGACCAACATCCCACCGCATAACCTGCACGAGCTCGCCGCCGCCATCACGTTCATGATCAACCGCATGATTGAACACGAAGGCAACCCCAAGGAAGCAGTGCCCGAAATCACGGTCGATGACCTGATGCAGTACGTGACCGGGCCGGACTTCCCCACCGGGGCGCTGATCGTAGGCGGGGCGGAACTCAAGGAAGCCTACGCCACCGGCAAAGGCCGCATCGTGATGCGCGCGCGCACTGAGGTCGAGGAGATGGACAACGGGCGCTTCCGCATCGAGGTGACCGAAATCCCCTACCAGGTGAATAAGTCCTCGATCCTCGAACGCATCGCCAGCCTGGTTCGTGATGGCCGGCTGGACATGATCGCCGACCTGCGCGACGAATCCGACCGGCAGGGGCTGTCGATAGTGATCGAACTCAAGCGCGGCGCGCAGCCCCGGACC
>JAADYV010000064.1 GCA_010092855.1 Chloroflexota bacterium
AGGTTCTCCTCATCCGCTCAAAAGCTAGTTCGAGGTCGTTTTCCAGATTATACCGGAAACGGGAGAACACCAGTGAATTCTATGACCCAAAAGCCGCAAACACGGAAGGCTTCGTGGCTAAAGCAAATTTCTGACACGCTCATCTCTATTCTGGAGAATTGTGTCTATTATTGTCACGTGCAACAAGGTATTTTTGTCAACACTACGTGACAAAAAAGACGGGCAGTCACCCGTACACTAGGCATACACTTGAGTTCGATCTTCCCGTGTTTCTCTCAAATGCTCAAAAATACGCCGACAAAGTCGAACAGCGGCGCGTGATTTTGCAGTTGCGTGCGCAGGGCTGGAGCTATCGGCAGATTGGGCGCGAGGTGGGGTTGCATTGGACGCGGGTAGGACAGATATTGAAAGCAGCACATCAAAACAGAACTTGATGTTCGTTTCCGTTGGTGCTCAAAACCTGTGTTGGAATGATGATTTTCAAGCACACAAACACGATTGGCATATCACCGCGGTGACAGCAGTTGTCGTAGAATCGAATCAATACAACAGACTATGGTGATAGGGTGATAAAGAATGGCACTTCCTACTCAGGCTGAGATCACTTCGGTTAAATCGGATGCACATGGCGTTGCCCGTGTAGGCGGAACACGCGTGACGCTCGATCAGTAGTGCATGCCTTTAATCAAGGCGCTTCTGCCGAGGAAATCGTTCAGAAGTATCCTGCGTTGAATCTGGTAGACGTATACGGAGCCATTGCTTACTACCTTAACTTCCGCACCGACGTCGACGCTTATCTTGAGCAGAGGCAGCAACAAGCGGGACATATTCGCCAGGAGAACGAAGCATGCTTCGCAATAGCCGGTATCCGTGAACGGCTGTTGGTCCACAAAACCGAGAGAGAATGACTACGTTGCGTCTGTTCTTGGACGAAGATTTCTACCTGGCATTTTTGCTGTTGGTCAGGATATGCCTATTGGTCCAGTTATTGAGGATATGCTGACACTCAGCGAATGTAGCGAACCGGGCAGGTGGGAAGGTCTGATCCTTTATCTCCCCTAATAATGAGTTTGTGCTGAGCCATCATGTATATACCACTACCTGAAGCGCTGAAACTCACAACCGAACACAAACAATTCTTGCAAAATCTGGATGTTAGTGTGGATAGTCCCGGTTCGATTTTGCGCGACTTTGGGACATTAATCGATTTTGCACGGAACAACAAATTACTACTTACCGCTAAACACCAACTCCCGTTGAGTGCGCTGGCAGATATCAATGCGCGCCTGGCACATCCCATTCAGTTGGGATTGAAGCGCCCGCAGCAAAAATCGTATCCCCATATTCATGGTCTGTTCCTGGTGGCGCGTGCCTCTGGCCTGACAACTGTCGATGGGACCGGCAAACAGCCGGTGCTCGTCATCGATGACGACATGGTTCAGCAATGGGAAAACCTGAATCCGACCGAGTGCTACGGCACGCTGTTGGAAGCCTGGTTGCTGCGCGGAAAACCCGAAATCGTCGGCGAACGCGGGCGTCCTTTCGGTATGCTGCCGGATAACTTCGAGCGTTCAGCTTCGTTTTATGTCCGGCTTCCAGGTGACGGGCTGCCAGTGGCCGGGAACCGTGACGCCGAGGAAGGGCTACGATACTATCCAGAGTGGTATAACTTGGGCCTACTGGATTTGTTCGGATTGATCAGGATTGAACACGGGTCTCTCGAACCTGGCAAAGGCTGGCAGATTGAGTGGATTCACCGCACACCACTAGGCGATGCACTGTTGGCGCTGCTGTATACGGAATTCTTCTCGGATTTCGACAATCTCTTCCGGCTCGAAGACGAAGGCAAGATGCCGTTTGGGGTATTGCAGCCTGTGCTTCAGCCGTATTTCCCGGCATGGCAAAATAACCTCTCGGTGCCTGAACTAGAATTCCGCAAAGGAACATTTATTTTCAAGGTGGCGCTGGGGCGTATCTGGCGGCGTATCGCCATTGACGCCGGTCAAACACTGGATGCGCTGGCATGGGCTATCCTCGGTTCTGTCAAGTTCGATTCCGATCACCTATACCAGTTCTCCTATCAGACGCGCTATGGCTCGCTGCAAGAAGTGAACCATCCCTACATGGATGCCCCCCCGTTTACATCTGAAATGCGCATTGGCGAACTGCCGCTCCGCGTAGGCCAGACAATGACATTTTTGTTCGACTTTGGTGACAACTGGGAATTCGACGTGCTGTTGGAACAGGTTGATCCTGATCGTGTGACCAAGAAGTCAGCGATCCTTGAGTCACATGGCAAAGCACCAGAGCAATATCCTGGCTGGGGAGACTGGGAGTAGCAGAACATGCGCCTATCTGAAGACATCGTGCGACGAAACGCGACTGCACAGAGTTTTGAGCGCGGCGAACACTACTACGCACACGGCGCGGTGCATGACTGTGTCCGGCGCGGGATGACTTTAGAAGCCCAGGTGGAAGGCTCGCAATTTGCGCCCTATCGCGTAGCCATTACCCTGGATGAAGCCGGTATCCGGTCGGCAAGCTGCACGTGCCCGTATGACTTCGGCGGCTACTGCAAACACCAGGTCGCGGTGCTGCTTTTCTATCTTCGGCAGCCAGGAGTCTTCACCGAACAACCAGAACCATCCGATCCGTTTGACGCGCTGTCAGCGGGCCAACTGCGTACCCTGATCCGGACCCTGCTCGACCAGAAACCTGATCTGAATGACTGGTTCCAGGTCATGATCCCCAGCCTAACAACGACGCCTCCGGCGGATGCGCCACCAATGCGGCGCACGCAGGTCGATACGACAGCTTTTCGTCGCCAGGTTCAACACGCCGTTGGCCAGGTCGATTACCGCCGTCATTGGGACACGATCTGGGCCGCAGTGGGCGCACTGGAAGAAGCTCATGCCCAGGCCAGAAGCTTTTTGCACGGCGGTGATTTCACCAATGCGCTGGCGCTCATGCGCGTGTTTGGCGAAGAGGTGATCCCCGATTACGGCGACCTGGAAGAAGAATGCCAATTGGCCGACTTTCTCGACGTTTGGAGCCGCGATCTGACCGAAGCGATTTTGGGCGCGAATTTGCCTGATGACGAGCGCAGACAACTCAGCGACCAGTTGACGCGATGGGCGGGCGAGCTTTCTGATTATGGGGCGGATGAAATACTGGATCAACCAATTGCCGCTTGCGAACGCGGTTGGGATGCGCCCTCCAACGATCTGGATGAACTGGATTATGAATTTGTCGTCGACTTGACCGATGCGCAACTTAATGTACTTGAGCGCCAGGGCGATCCCGACGCCTACCTCGCGTTGTGCCGGGAACGCGGCGCACACTATCGCTACGCGCGGCAGTTGGCAGAACTTGGCCGGATCGAAGATGCAATCGGACACGTGCTTCAGCACTCGATGGAGGCCAGCAACTACCTGCATCTGGCGCAGTTCTTGCGCGGACAGGGGCACATCGAGGCCGCGTATCAAGTTGGGATGCAGGGCTTATCAGGGTGGGGCCGCAAGTACGAGATGGGCCAGTGGGTGGCCGAATTGGCAGAAACATTGGGGCGGGCCGATGCCGCGCAGCAGGCATGGCGTGCTGCCTTCGATAGTTCGCCCTCATTAGAGGCGTATCAGAATCTCAAGCGATTAGCCGGTGACAACTGGGCGAGGCTACGCCCGCAGTTGATGGAGCACTTGCGACAAGCTGCCTACCGGACGGTGTTGATCGAAGTATTGATCGAGGATCGGTCAATCGCGGAAGCGATTCAGGTTTGGGACAATTACCCGTATTGGAGCTACGAGTTACTTGGAAGGCTGGTCGATGCGGCAGGCACAGATCACCCTGATTGGGCAGTTCAGCAGGCGCTTAAAGAAGCACAAAATTTGATTGTCAAGGGAAGCAAATATTACCCTCACGCGGTGCGCTGGCTGGGCAAAGTGAAACGGATCTATTTTGAGCATGACCGCCAGGGTGATTGGCAGCAGCGCCTTGCCGCTATCCGTGCGGAACATGGGCGCAAGTATTCGCTGATGGGACAGCTCCGGCAACTGGATTGAACCTATGCAAGTGCCAGACATTCTACGGCAGTTGAAGCGTTACAATGGCGCTTTCCCGCGTAAGGCGCTGCAAGCAGCGATTGCCCATCGGGACCCGATCACGCCCGAACTGCTGGCGATTCTGGATTACACCCGGCAAAACGCGGAGGCGCTGCTGGAACAGCCGGATTACATGGGGCACATGTATGCCATGTATCTGCTGGCGCAGTTCCGCGAAGGACGTGCATATCCCCTGCTGATCGATCTGTTTTCCATTCCTGGTGACATCGCGGTCGATTTAACCGGCGATGTGGTCACCGAAGATTTGGGACGTATCCTCGCTTCGGTATCCGGCGGTGACATGCGCCTGATGGCCGCCTTAGCGGAGAATCGGCAGGCCAATGAATGGGCTCGGAGCGCAGCGCTGCGCAGTTTAGTGATTCTGGCAGCACGCGGTGAGAAATCGCGTGATGACATCCTGGCCTGTTTCCAGAGTCTTTTCCAAGAGAAGCTTGAACGCGAGGAATCCGTTGTCTGGAGTTCACTAGTCGATTTGAGCGCCGATTTGTACCCAGACATGGTGTACGAAGACATCAAGCAAGCTTATGTAGATAACCTGGTCGATCCGACATTCATTGATCTTGACAATGTGGACCATGTTCTGGCACAAGGCAAGGATAAAGTGCTGGCAGACCTCAGGACTAACCGGCGGTACACGTTCATCGAGGACACCATCAAAGAGATGGAATGGTGGGCGTGTTTCAGACCGCAGGAACGTCCAGCGCAGGAGAAGAAAAAAGTGGGCCGCAACGAGCGCTGCCCGTGCGGCAGTGGGCTGAAATACAAACACTGCTGCGGCAAACGCCACTGACGATACGCCTATGAGCAGACTATCAGTTCGAGACCTTCAGGTTTACCTCAAACAGCGGACTCATGAAGAGTTGGCGAAGGATATTGTTACGCTCTTCAGACGATTCGATGCGGTCAAAGACTACTATCAACTCCAACTGGATGAAACCTCAGTCAAAGCGATCACAGACCGGTACAAAGCTGTGATACGACAGGAGTTCTTTCCGGAGCGCGGTTTTGGCAAAGCGAGATTGTCCGTCGCCCGCAGAGCGATTACCGACTGCATGAAGCTTGTTACATCGCAGCACGACATTGCCGATCTGGTGCTGTACTACGTCGAAATGGGCGTTGAATTTACTGGTGCTTATGGGGATATCGACGAGCCGTTCTACAACAGCATGGAAAGCATGTATGAACGTGCGGCGAAGTTCATTTCCCAGCACAACATGCAGAACCAGTTCGCGGCACGCTGCTGGAAAATCTTGCGCGATACTTCCGGGATGGGCTGGGGATTTCACGACAGGTTAAGCGCGATCTACGATGAATACTTTGAAGCGTGACCACACATGGAACCTGCCGCATTGAAGGAAACCGCCCCGGCGCTGCGCGCGGCGGGCTGGAGCTACCGGCAGATTGGACACGAGGGAAATTGCACTAAACTGGAG
>JAADYV010000403.1 GCA_010092855.1 Chloroflexota bacterium
AACTGAGGAGCGGCACATGAGCGAAAACGGGCTTGTTGATTGGTTGCTGGAAAGTAAGATTCCGTCGATCCGGTATTTGACTATGCGAAAAATGCAAGATCGCTCGGAAGATGACGCCGAGGTGCAGCAGGCGCGCCAGCAGATCATGACCACCGGACCGGTACCCGATATCCTGGCCCAACAGACTGACCAGGGCAACTGGGCCGGGGAGAACAATTACTACCAGCCCAAGTATCGCAGCACGCACTGGAGTATGCTGCTGTTGGTGGAGTTCGCGGCTGATCCCCAGGACGAGCACCTGCAACGCGGGGCGGACTTCATGCTGGCGGACACGGCAGAGCGCGCCATCCAGACCCACGCCCCCGACCACCAGGACCTGGCCTGCTTCTGGGCCAACGTGCTGCGCTATGTGCTCTACTGCGGCTACGCCGACGATCCCCGCCTGGCAAACGTGATCAAAGTACTGACGCTGGCCGCCGGTCCACGTGGTTGGGGTTGTGTGCACAATGGGCAGCTTGCGTGTGCCTGGGGCGCGATCCGGGCGCTGTGGGGACTGGCCGCGCTGCCGGAGCATTTGCGCACGCCGGAAGTCAACGCCGCCATCGACAGCGGTATGGACTTCATTTTCGGCGACATCTATTCCCTCACTGCCGCCAACTACCCCACCGACGGGAGCGTCCACAAGCACTGGTCGCGCCTCAACTTCCCGCTGTTTTACCAGGCGGATATTCTGCTGGCCTTGCGTGCCGCTGCTGACCTGGGTCAACTGGACCGGCCCGGCGTGCAGGCAGGGTTGCAGTGGCTGGTGGACCGGCGCGGGTCGAATGGCCGCTGGTCCGGGGCCAGCCCGTATCGCTCCACCACCTGGCCGGGCATCGGCGGCAGGGAAGAAACCCGCCGCTGGATTTCGCTGCACGCCGCCCGCATTCTCCAACAGGCGGGAATGCCCATCGCGTGAGCGCCTGCGCCCCTGGCAAACATTTCGGTCAAGATCACCAGGACGGGGAGCAACCAAACGGCTCCCTGTTCGTTATACTCAACGGCACAGTTTTTTCGCGCAATCCGTGAGGAGCACAACACGATGATCTTGTTCCAGTACAATGCCGACATCCTGGAAAAATACCCGACCATTCGCGGCGGCGTCATCCGCGCGGTGGGCTTGCAGAACAGCCCCACCCCATCCGAACTGCTAGCGGCATACGAAGCCGAGCAGCAAGCAACCCTGGCGCGCATCGGCGATACCCCGCTGTCCGATCTGCCGAGTTTGGCCGCGTGGCGACGGGCGTTTTCGGCGTTTGGCGTCAAGCCGACCCAGTATCGCAGCGCCGCCGAAGCCCTGCTGCGCCGCCTGACCAAAAAAGGCGACATCCCCAGCCTGAACCTGCTGGTCGATCTGGGCAACCTGGTCAGCATCCGCTATGCGCTGCCGGTGGCCGTGTTCGATCAGCGCGGCATCGCGGGCGGGATCACGGTCCGGCTGGCAAACGGTGACGAAGCCTTCACCAACCTGGGCGCGGACGAACCCGAACGTCCCACCGAGGGCGAAGTGATTTTCATCGACGAGGCGGGAGTAGTGGCCGCACGGCGTTGGTGCTGGCGGCAGAGCGCGCAAAGTGCCGCCCACGAAGATACGACCGACGTGCTGATCACGGTCGAGGGGCACCACGACACCGCCGAGGCCGATGTCTGGGCGGCGGTAGAGGATTTGCAGACACTGCTGCAAGCGAACTTCCCGGATTTGACGCTGGATGCCGCGCTGGTCACGCCGGGGAACCCGGCCTTCGAGGTGTAATTACGGCGCTGCCGCCAGATATCCGCGCAGCCGGGCACACAACGCCGCGATTTCGTCCGGGCCGCCATGTGGCGCATCCGGCCACTCGTCCACGCGCGGCCCCCAGTATTCGCGCGGCGCGCCGGGATATTTGGCCACCACGTGCATGTGGAAGTGCGGCACGCCATGCCCGATCACGAACGAGTAAACGTGGTAGGCGTGTTCGGTGGCCATCAGCGCCCGCGCCAACCGCGACGCGGCGTGCATCACGGCGCTGCCTTCGGCTTCAGTAAGGTCTGCCAGGCCGGGGATGTGCCGCCGGGTCTCGACCATCAGGTAGCCGAGATACGCCCGGTCCTGCCCCTCCCGAAGCTGCGCATGGCTGGCAACCACCAGCTCGTCCTCAACAATCACCCCGCCGGGCACCACTTCGAGTCCCCGGTGCGTGCGGCAGACCTTGCAGTCGTTTGACATGTTCGTCCCTCTAATCACCTTTTGGCGCGCACGCGGCGATAGCACGGTTGATGCCGTCCACAAAGCGCTCTGCGACCTCACCCGCCACCCGCGCGCGCAAACCAACCAGCAGCGAGTAGAACCGGGGATCACCTAGAATCTCCGCCGCCTCGACCGGCCAGTCGCCGTAGAATTCGTCGCGCAGCGCCTCCATTAGCGGCTCGATCACACGCGGATCATCCCGCCGCGCCAGCCCGATCAACGCCTCGCCGCGTATCTCCGGGCTGTCTTCGTGCAGCCGCGCGACCAGCGCCGCGCGCAGTTCCGGCGTGTCGGCTTCGGACATTGACCCCAACCCGAAGGTTGCCCAGTCCCGCACATCTTCATCCGCGTCCCGCGACAGATCGATCAGTGCGGCGAGGGCTGTGTCATCGTCAAAACCTCCAAGCGCAAACGCTACTGAGAACCGGACATTTTCGCTCGGATGGCCCTTGAAACGCAGCAGATGGGGAATTGCTCTTTTCTCGCGGCGATGTCCAAGCGCTGCACAGGCCGCCGCGATCACATCCTCCACAGGATCGTCAAGGCGTTCAATCAGGATCGCAAGCGACTCATCGGCAAACGCCGGGCCACAAAAACCAACCCCACCCAGGATTCTCACTCCTATTTGGCGCTCATGGTGATCTGCGCTGGCACACAGCGCGGCAGCAGCGCCGAATACTTCCCGCGTTGCGCGAGATTGCAGCACAGCAACCACTTGCCCGGATTCATCCGACTCCGGATCAGCCAGCGCCGCGTCGAAAAGTTCGCGCGTGCTGCGAGTGTCGTCATCGAATACAGAAGTTTTCCGTTGTGGCATGGTCCTCTCCTGCTCAAAGCGAAGTCAACTCCTTCGGATTACGCGTCGTCCTCCGGTTTGTGGTGGAGTTCGATCTGCCCCAGAATCCGGTCGGCTACGTAGTAAACGTCATCGTCGTGTAAATAGTCGCGCTGGAGAATGGCCTGCATACACTCGCGAAGCCTGGTTTCGCACAGAACACTTGTTATTTCGGGAACGGGCTGCTCGTCGTTGTCCCAATAGCTATCCACCAACCCGCGTCCCAATGACTCTATCGCTGAACGCAGGAGACTATCCCCCCATTCATGCCAATGTTTCGCGAAAAATGGCGATAGGTTGCACACATTCACACACGGCAGCGCTTTTCCAATCGCCCAGAAGATACCCGTTTCAACATATGGTCCATCTTCAAAAATCTGTAACAGCGCGAGAACAATCTCCCCTTGTTCGACCTCCGAATGCCTATGATTCAGCAAAGTCGGCGGCAAATAGTCGGTGTAATCAAATGGCGTCCTGATGACGTTGCTCTTCTCCAGGGAGAAAGCAATTATGATTATCGCGGTCTGTTTCTGATCCTTCTCCGCAGACTGCGACCGCAGAATATCTAAACACTCGCTGATCGTCGGATGCATGTCACCTCCTCAAACTGTCGAACCGTCAAAACCGGTTCCAGTAGCCATACAAAGCCAGGTCCGCGTCTTCATCGCCAGCGTCCCGCAGATATTCGAGAAACTGCCGCAAGACGGCTTTTTTATCCAGGGAGAGTTCGCCAACTCGTTCGTCGAACTCCTTTTGCGCCTCTTCTCTCGCCTCCCTGCTATCCCAAATACCATCTTCACCTGGAGCTTCGATGGCTTTACGTGCGGCCTGGTCGAGTTCCGCCGGAGATGCATCGGTCGGTAATTTATCCAACCCATATAAACATTCAATTCCAACTGGAATTAGGTTAAAGAGCAGAGTACCAGTGGTATCATCCATTTCCTCGGGGTTGTCAAGGATTGCCAACATCACTGCGGGCAGGAAAAAACCAAATGCCTGCTCAGTCAAATAGCATAGCCACCAGCCCCACTGATGCTTCTCTAGCAGCGTTGGGGATACCTCGCGCCAGTGTTTTCCACGAACACGACCTAAAAACTCAAAACCCTCTGGATTTTTCTCATGGTAACCACGCACGATATTCCCATCACCGGGATAAACATGGTCCGCAAACACGTCCCGGATGCGCGCTATCAGCGCCGCTTTTTTATCGTCAGCCATTTGCTACGCTCCTCCCTACTCCCCATACACCTGCTCACACCAGGTTTCCAGCCCGGTCCGGTTCAGGAAACCATCGGCGGCACCGGCCACGCCGACCTTGTACGACGCGAACACCATCGCGCGCTTGAGCGCCGCGTAAGGGTCGGCGGATTCGTTGTAGTGGTGCACAAAACACGAAAACAGCGCGTCCCCGGCCCCGATGGTGTTCACCACGTCGCGGGTATACACCGCCGGGAAGCGCTCGATGCGGTTATCGGCGCGCACGGCCAGCAGCGCCCCCTCCCCGCCCAGGCCGATCACGACGATGGCTGTGCCGTAGCGATCCCAGATGCGCCGCGCCCACTCCTCCGGCGAACAGGGCAGCCCCTCGTCGCTCAAAAACAGGATGTCGGCGTACTGCATGAACGCGCCATCGTAGTCGCTCGCCAGGTCGCTGATGGCGTGCACATCGGTGGCGATGGGCACCCCGCGATCCTTCATCTGCGCCAGGAAGGGCCGCGAGAAATTGATGTTACATAAGACGGCCAGCGAGGTCGAACTGGCCGCAAACTCGAACAGCCCCGGCGGATAGGGCGTCTCCTGGATGTCCTTCAGGTCCACGTTGATCGCGCGCCGTCCCGACGGCTCGTACATGATCACTGACTGCGGCGTCTGGTCCAGCTCGCGCGCCACCAGCCCACCCGGAATGCCGTCGGCCTTCAATTGTGCGTGGACCGTCTCGCCCGCCAGGTCTTTGCCGATCAGCGAGAGGAAATGCACCTCGTCGCCCAGCGTGACCAGGGCTTTGGCCACGTTGTAGCCCACGCCGGAGACGGTGCTGTTCACGCCAAAGAACGGGTAGCGCACCGGCGCATACGCCACCGGAAAGCCATCGACCTTGACAGTCGTTTCGATGTTGATCAGGCCGGATACCAGGATTTTGCCCATCGCTGTCCCTCTGGATTCCCTTTTTACTCAAAGCAAAACCACGTGGGTAAATTATACCGTATGCGCCGCCCGGATTGTCCTTTCAGCACAATCTGTGGCACAATAATGACAGACGACTGTTACTTGGTCCTGTTGATATTTTTGCAGCGAAGTGTTGTCAGTGTTGACTGCACATGTCAACATGGCCCAATTTGAACCATAAAGGAAGTGACCCGTGTCTGCACGCGATAAACTGACCCCAACTGAACAATATTTAGCGTACATTATCGGCGGGGGCATCGCCCTCATCATTCTCGGCTTTGTGCTAACCAGCCTCGACACCGCCAGCGACACCCTGACCACCAGCCTGATGATCATTGGCGCGGCAGCCGTGGTTGCCGGTGTTGGAGCGTGGCTGTTTGTACTGCGCCCCTGGCGGCAGTTCGACGACCTGCAGACGCCGCACTACACCGGCCACGACCACGACCACGCCGCCCCAGCACCTCCGGTCGCCGAGGCCGATGAACCGCAGGCCGAAACTGCCGCTGCCGCCCGCTTTGGCGACGCGGTCCCAACCGGCACCGAAACGCGCACCGCTGCCGCCGAAGTCCCCTCCGACGAAGCGTTGGCCGCCGTGATGGACCAGGACGTGGCCGCTGTTCCTGCCCCGGAAGCCGCTGCCGAAGTCGAGCCGGAGCCTGAGCCTGAGCCAGAACCCGCTGCCGAAGTCGAGCCCGAACCGGAGCCGGAACCGGAACCGGAGCCAGAGCCACCCGTCGCCGAAGCTGAGGTCGAGCCGGAGCCTGAGCCTGAGCCAGAACCCGCTGCCGACGCCGACGCCGAAGCTGCCGGACCGGATGACCTGACCGTGATCGAAGGCATCGGCCCCAAGACCGCCGCCGCCCTTAACGCCGCCGGGATCACGACCTTCGCGCAGGTCGCGGAAATGACGCCGGAAGACCTGGTCCAGACCGCGCGAGACCAGGGTGCGCGCGTCAGCAAAGCCGACACCTGGCCCGAACAGGCGCAGAAAATCGCGGGAGCGGCTACCTCCGAGTTGGCTGACTTGCAGAAGCGCATCAAGGGCGGCGTAGAACACGACGACCTGACCGTGATCGAAGGCGTCGGGCCCAAGTCGCAGGAAGCGCTGCACGCGGCGGGCCTGCGGCGCTATGCGGACGTGGCCGGGGCGTCGGTGGATGACCTCAAGGCCGCGCTGGAGGCGGGCGGTGTCAAGTCGGTCGTGCCCGAAAGCTGGGCGCAGCAAGCCCAGTTGATTGTGGATGGCGACCTGACCGGGCTCAAACAGCTACAAGACCGGCTGCAGGGCGGACGCTAGGAAACGACAGGAGCGTCTCGCACAGCGCCCCAATCCCCACCCGTACCAACACTAACAGCGCGAGCCTGTGATGCCGCTCGCGCTGTTTTTTCATCGTGTGATGAACCTGGCCTTGGTGCCAGGGCCATGCTATTCGTCGTAGGTACAGGCGTAGATCGCTGTGTCACCAATTTCTTCTACGATGGCGCAGTGATCGGCCACAAAGTCGTAGATCGGATCGAGGTCAAAGACATCGCGCCGCCCGCCCATCGCCCACCATTCCTGGCGGCGTGCGGGGTCGAGTGGCGGAATGCGGGTGCCATCCACCATCGTGTTATCAACAATCAGCGTTGGTTTGTTGGTGGCCAGGTCAGCGATTGTCTCCTCGATCTGTTGCTCGCTGGTATAGTCGGGCAGAATCAGCGG
>JAADYV010000065.1 GCA_010092855.1 Chloroflexota bacterium
ATGTTACATTTGGCGACGGCACAGACTTCACCGCCTGGAGCCTGGGACGCTATGATGTGCGCGTGTTCGAGACTGGTGCTGACCCAGAGGCTGACGCGCCGGTCTTTCCGCAGCCCAACACACCACTTCACCTGTCACAGGTTGAGTTGAACGCAGACGAAACGCTGTCGCTGGTGCTGATGCATCGCCTGCAGGATGGCACAACGGCGGGCGGTCCTCATCTGGTGATAGCCGCCGAAGACATGAGCAGCATCGACGACAAAGACGACCTGCGCGTGACCGCGATCAATGCGCTGCATTCGTGGAGCGCGGTGGATGTGCAGGATGGTTCGGACGAGTTGATCAGCAACGTAGCTTATGCGACAGCCTCGGAGCCGGTTGAGGTCAGGTCGGGCTCCTACGCCATCGGTGTGTATTCAAACGGTGACAGCCGCGAAAAACTGGTCGAACTGGATGAGCAGAAGCTGGAAGCGCAAACCGCGGTGTTATGGGTGTTCGCTGAACAGCAAACCAGCGGCAATGCGTGGGAAAGTGTCAATATCACGCTGGAAACGGATGCTTACGCTTCGTTCGGCAGCCCCAAACATATCGGCCAACTGCTGTTCAGCCGCTATGTGCTGCCGTTCGAGATGGTGGGTTTGTTGTTGCTGGTCGCCATGATCGGGGCGATTGTGCTGACTCACGAAACGCTGGGCTTTCGTCGCCGGACGGTACGCCGTCTGGCCAACACAGCCGCTCCCGTGGACGAACCACTGCCGCGTGAAGCCGGCAAATAGCTGGGCCAACAATCCATACCCGAGAGGGGGCCACATGGAATCATCTGAAGTTGCCATCGAACTGTACGTCGTCTTGAGCGCCATTTTGTTCATCATGGGCGCGTTGGGCGTGCTGCTGCGTCGCAACGCGATCCTGATCTTTATGTCAGTCGAATTGATGTTAAACGCTGCGAACCTGGCACTTGCTGCCTTTGCACGGCAATGGGGCAATGGAGACGGTCAGGTGCTAGTGTTTTTTGTGATGACGGTGGCTGCTGCCGAGGTGGCAGTCGGCCTAGCGTTGATCGTGGCCATCTTCCGTACCAAGCACAGTATCGACATTGACGAGCTGCACAAGTTCAGCGGCTAGGACCGGACTGGATTTAGCCCATGGAAAACTTCTTTGATCTTGTACCATTAGTTGTCTTTATCCCGCTGGCAGGCATGTTACTCAACCTCTTTGCCGGCCAGAACCTGGGCGAGCGCGGCGTCGCCATCATTGCTGTAGGCGCAAGCGCATCGGCGTTCCTGATTGCGCTCCTGCTGTGGATCGCCCAGATAGATACCGGCTATGGGGCGGCGGTGATCGATGCCCCACTGCTGGGAAGTTGGATCGAGATTCCGTCTGCCGGAGTCGATATCGGCTGGCAGTTCCGGGTGGATACCCTCAGTGTGACCATGATGCTGGTCGTGACCGGCGTCGGGACCCTGATCCATCTGTACGCGGTCGGCTATATGCACGGTGATGAGCGCTTCCCGCGCTTTTTCGTGTATATGAACCTGTTCCTGGTCTTCATGCTGGTGCTCGTGACCGGCAACAACTTCCTGATGATGTTTGTCGGTTGGGAAGGCGTGGGGTTGTGTTCCTTCCTGCTGATTGGCTTCTGGTTTGACAAGGCGCACGGCGAAGGGTGGAAAAACAGCGACGCGGCCCGCAAAGCCTTTATCGTCAACCGCATCGGCGATTTCGGGCTGATCCTGGGTGTGCTGCTCACGTTCTGGACCTTCGGCACGCTGGACTATTACGTGCCAGGCGAAGAACCGCTGGCGCATCACGCCGAAACCGAAGAAGCGGACGTGCCGCTGTTTGGAACAGGCGTCGAGGAAGCGGAAGAAGAAGCGCACGCTACCGGGCCGATGGGCGTCTTTAACCAGGCCGAAATCTGGCTGGAAGAAGGCGACCACGAGGTCGAGTTTGGTATGGTGTCACTCAGCTTCAAGACCACCATCACCATCATCACGCTGCTATTCCTGCTGGGCGCGACGGGTAAAAGCGCGCAGATTCCGTTGTTTGTGTGGCTGCCGGACGCGATGGCGGGTCCCACACCGGTTAGCGCGCTGATTCACGCGGCAACGATGGTTACGGCGGGCGTGTACATGATGGTGCGCTCCAATGTGCTCTACCACGCCTCGGATACCGCGTCGGCGGTCGTGGCGCTGGTTGGCGCGGGGACAGCAATAGTGGCCGGGTATATTGCCGTTGGCCAATGGGACATCAAGCGCGTGCTGGCCTACAGCACCGTGAGCCAGTTGGGGTTCATGGTGACAGCAGTCGGCGTGGGCGCGTATACGGCGGCTATGTTCCACCTGGTGACACATGCTTTCTTCAAGGCGTTGTTGTTCCTGGCGTCCGGTTCTGTCATTCACGGCATGGAACACGGCCATCACCACCTGGCCCACGCGCACGACGGACACGGGCATGATCACGACGCTGACGCCCATGACGACGACTTTGACCCGCAGGATATGCGCTTCATGGGCGGGCTGCGGGAGAAAATGCCCATCACCTACTGGACCTACCTGTTCGGAACGCTGGCGCTGGCCGGGATTATCCCCTTCGCCGGGTTCTGGTCGAAGGACGAAATTTTGCTCGACTCGCTCAAGGCCGGGCTGGACGACGGGCACATGGAAGGTTACGTCGGCTTTGGTGTGCTGCTGGTGGCGGCGGCATTCACGGCCTTTTACATGTGGCGGCAGGTGAGCCTGGTCTTCTACGGTAAGGCGCGCCACGAAGCCGCCGACCACGCGGTAGAGTCCGGGCGAGTGATGACCGTGCCACTGATGACGCTGGCCGCTTTCAGCCTGGGGATTGGCTTCATCAACATTCCCAGCGGCTTCCCGATCCTGTCTGCGCTGTTCGGCGAGCACCGGTTTGCCAACTGGCTGGAAGAAAGCGTGACGTATGCGCACGGCGGCACGGCAAACCTGCTGCTGGCCGCCCTTGCGGTGCTGGTTGCTACCATCGCGATCTACTTTGCACGTTCCGTTTACAGCGATGAAGCGATGGTTGACCTGTCGCAGGACCCGCTGGAAGACGACCTGCACATCCGCCGGGTGTTCGGCTGGGCCAATGCCAAGCTGTATTGGGACGAGTTCTACTTCAGCTTCATCGTGTATCCCTACCAGCGCGCGGCTAAATGGCTGGCCGACGTGCTGGACTGGCAGTTTTGGCACGACTTCGTCCACGAGCGCATCATCTACCGCAGCTATCGGGGCGCAACCGACGTACTGACCGAGCCGGTGGATAAGGGCGTCATCGACGGTTCATTCAATAAATTGGGGGACCTCACCCGGCAAGCGGCATCCCGCGTGCGCCTGATCCAGACGGGTTATGTGCGCACTTACGCGCTGAGCGTGCTGTTTGGGTCGCTGCTGGTGATCTTTCTGATCCTGTTCCCCGTTATCCGGGAATTGCTGGGAATCTAAAAAGGACCAATTCTTATGGGAGACATTTCACTGGTTTCTCTTGTCTTTATCCTACCGCTGCTGGGTGTGCTGGCGCTGATCTTTGAGCCGCTGTTCGAGCGCCAGACCAACGAGCAGGCTATCCGCTGGCTAACGCTGGGGGTATCTTTGGGCACGTTTGGCCTGTCGCTGTTGATGCTCAACAACTTCGATACCGGTGTGGCGGGCCTGCAAATGGAGCACAAAATCGACTGGATCGAGGCTGACGGCTTCACTATCCGCTACTATGTGGGTGTGGACGGCATCAGCGTGTGGATGGTGATGCTGACCACGTTTATCATGCCATTGGCGATCCTGGCGTCGTTCGGCCCCATTCAAGAGCGGGTGCGCCTGTACTACATTTTCCTGCTGCTGATGGAATGGGCCATGATCGGCGTGTTCATCGCGCAGGACCTGTTCCTGTTCTATGTCTTCTGGGAAGTGACGCTGGTGCCGATGTATTTCTTGATCGGCATCTGGGGCGCAGAAGAGCGCATTTACGCGGCCATCAAGTTTTTCCTGTATACGATGGCGGGCAGCTTGCTGATGCTGCTGGCAGTCTTGTGGTTGGGCAATGAGGCCGGGACTTTCACGCTGCCGGAGATTATCGAGCAGATTCAGACCGGTGAGTTGAGCCTGGGCACCACCACCGAACGCTGGTTGTTCCTCGCATTTGCGATTGCGTTCGCGATCAAGGTCCCGATGTGGCCGCTGCACTCCTGGCTGCCCGATGCCCACGTACAAGCGCCCACCGCCGGGTCGGTCATCCTGGCCGGTATCCTGCTCAAGATGGGCACCTATGGTTTTGTGCGCTTTAACCTGCCGCTGTTCCCCGAAGCCAGCAAGACCTTCGCGCCGTACATTGCGGGTCTGGCCGTGATCGGCATCATCTACGGGGCCTGGGTCAGCTATGGTCAGAAGGATGTCAAAAAGCTGGTCGCCTACTCCTCGATCAGCCACCTGGGTTTTGTGATGCTGGGTATCTTCGCGCTGAACTCGACCGGCATCCAGGGCGGCATTCTGCAGGGCGTTAATCACGGCATTAGCACGGGCGGCCTGTTCTTGATGGTCGGCATGTTGTATGACCGGCGGCACACCAAGCTGATGGCGGCCTTTGGCGGCATCTGGAAAGCCATGCCCCTCTTCAGCGGTATCAGCCTGGTGATTGTGCTCTCCAGCATGGGTCTGCCGGGATTGAACGGCTTTGTGGGCGAATTTACGATCCTGCTCGGTTCCGCGGGTTCGGAAATCCTCAGTTGGTGGTTCACGGCGTTTGCGGCGCTGGGCATCATCATGGCCGCCATCTACATGCTGTACATGTTCAACACCGTGTTTATGGGTGAACTGGACAAAGAGGAAAACCGCAACCTGCCCGACCTCAACTGGCAGGAGCTCTGGTCGCTGATTCCAATTGTGGTCATGGTCTTCGTGATTGGCCTGCAAGCCAGCATCTTTTTCGACCTGATGGACGAATCGGCGGAAGCACTAGCTGCCCCCTACGTCGCCAATCCGAACGCGGAGGCGCTGGTTGAACTGAACACAGGGGACGTAGAACTGGCCGTTGCACTGTGGGCCATCTCGGGCGCAGTGATCGGCGTGGTAGTGACGCCTATTATCTACAGTGGCCGCGGGCGCAATCCCTGGAGTGGAGGGCTGGTTGGGGCCGCAGCGGGCGCTGCCGGCAACTTGTTGCTGCTGGTGCCGCTGTGGGTTTATACCCCGGCCCTGGAAGTGGACGAACACGCGCTGCCAGCAACATCCGAAGCGCCGGGCGACTAAAGGTGGTGACAGCATATGTTTGAAGTGCCAAGTGTAGCTGACCTCAACGTCGCTGCCTCGCTGCCGGTAACGTTGCTGGCGCTGGGCGCGTGCGTATTCTTGCTGGTAGACCTGTTTATCCCTCAGGATCGGAAATATATCACCGCCGGGCTGGCAGCAGGGGGTATGCTGGTGGCGCTGGTGCTGGCGCTGCTGATGTGGGGCGACGTGATCGAGCTACGCGACGGCGACACCGCGTTTTCCGAGCTGTTTATTGCCGATACAATGACACATGTGGTCAACATTGTTGTGCTCATCACCGGGCTGCTGGGCGTGCTGGTCGCCTACAACTACCTGGAACGCACCAAAATCCAGCGCGGCGAGTACTACTACCTGATCCTGTTCACCACCACCGGAGTGATGTTGATGGGCGGGGCGAACGATCTGGCGGTAGTGTTTGTGGCGCTAGAGCTGCTTTCGATCCCGCTCTACATCCTAAGCGGGTTCCGCTGGCCCCAGGAAGAATCAGAAGAAAGTGCGATGAAGTACTTTCTGCTAGGCGCATTTGCGTCCAGCTTCCTCGTGTATGGTATTGCCCTGATCTACGGCGCAACCGGCACTACCAGCCTGCCTGGCATCTGGGAGGCTGTCAACGATATCGTCGCCGAGGACGCCGCTTCGAAATACCTGCTGCTGCTCGGTTCCGGGCTGGCGCTGGTCGGGCTGGGCTTCAAGGTGGCCGCGGTACCGTTCCACATGTGGACGCCAGACGTATACCAGGGCGCGCCGACCTCGGTCGTGGCCTATATGAGCGTCGCCGCCAAAGTGGGCGGCTTTGCGGCGCTGATTCGTGTGCTGGTGGCCGGAATGCCGAACTTCGTGCTGGATGGTGAGACTGTCGCCGCCTGGCAGGATACGGTCTGGCTGGTAGCCGCGCTGACCATGCTGCTGGGCAACATCGTTGCCATCGCCCAGACCGAACTCAAGCGCCTGTTGGCCTATTCCAGCATTGCCCACGCCGGGTATATCCTGATCGCGGTGGCGGCGGCGGGAACAGCGAGTGTGGCGGATGAAGCCGTGCGCGCGGTGATGATCTACTTGATGGCGTATGCGTTCACCAACGTGGGCGCATTTGCAGTCGTGATCGCGCTGGAAAAGGACGATGCCACCAATACCGGCCTCGACAGCGTGCGCGGTCTGGCCCGCACCAACCCATTGCTGGCGGCGGCGATGACGGTCTTCATGCTGAGCCTGACCGGGATTCCGCTCACATCCGGTTTCGTGGGCAAATGGTTCGTCTTTAAGGCGGCGCTGTCCGCGGACCTGGTGCCGGTGGCCGTGATTGGCGTCGTCACCAGCCTGGTCTCCGCGTTTTATTACCTGCGCGTCGTGTGGTTGATGTACTTCGAAGACGGCGAGAGCGAAGCCAGCACCCCCTGGCCGCTGGCCTCGGCGATTGGTATTTCCGTCGCAGGGACGCTGCTGTTGGGCTTTGTGCCCTACCTGCTTTCGGAGATGACCAACGACATCACGCTGGCGTTTGGCGGCTGAACTGCCGCAGGGTTTTGGTCCTGAAGAGGCAGCCTGCGGGTTGCCTCTTGTTATTGGTAGGCTGGTTGTACAGCTACCGTCTGTAGTCGGTGACAGATTGAGCAGGTGACGAAGCTAATGCGCTATTTCATTCGGTTTTTCTTCATTACGCCGCTGGATTCAGTGGCACCATTGCACGTCCGGCTCTCGGAGTTCGGCTATTCGGTCCAACCCGCCGGAACCAATACAGTCGATATTGTGCTGTACGGAGACACGCTGCTGCGTATCGAACTGACAACGGCGGACGAGGCTGTCACACAAGATGACGTACTAGCGTTCATCGAAGTCGTGCATGAGCTACCAGACGAACCCGACGCGCCGTTGGTGTTAGAAACGCTGGCCAAAACGCAGGCGGTGCTGGCGCTGCACGTCCCCGAAGACGCCGACCCCGATGACCTGGACCCCATCCTGGACGAGTGTGCTGCACTGGGCAAGGGACTGGTTCAGGTCGATGGTGAGGGATTCTACCAGGACGGTGTATTAATCTTAGCGTTGGAATAGCCAGAGGAGGTGATGTGATGGGGGCCACAGGCTGGTCGTACTTCGTGCCCTACCAGGCGGACATCAACGCGGCACTGCAGGCGCTGCGCCAGGACGTGTTCGAGAGCGGGAAATACTTTCACCTATCGGATATTGTTCCTTTTGCGGACGACATCATGAACATCATGCCAGAAGGCTTTGCCGACATGCTTCAGCAGGACGCCGAGGAACTGGGCCTGGATGACCTACCAGAACCAACCACCATTGAGGAACTGCTAGAACTCAACGCCGAATCTGGCACCCATTCGATCCTAGACATCGAAGGCATCTCGGCCACGCCCGGTTTTGCCAGCGCTGCGCCGCTGTCCGTCGATCAACTCCTGGAGCTATTCGGCACAGAACAACCAAACCACGCCCAGGTTGAGGCCAAAATACACGACATCTACGACCTGCGGGAACGCTGGCAGGGCACGTATGTCATCGTGTACAAAGATCGCGAACCCGAGGAAATCTTATTTGTGGGCTATTCAGGGGACTGAGCGGGAGGTGCGGTGATGCAGTTGTTACGCCGGTTAGCTACGATAGGCGCATTAAGCGGCGGGGGATACTGGTTCTGGCGCTATTTGCGTCCCCGGCATTCGACCCTGGTGCTGGAGGATAAGGTAGCGTTGATCACCGGGGCGTCGTCCCTGTTGGGCAAGGCGCTGGCAACGGGGTTGGCGCGACGCGGTGCGCGCGTAATCCTGGTTGCGCAGGACGCAAGCGCGCTCGACGTGTTACGGCGGGAATTGGAGCCAATCACGTCCGATGTGCTGGTCATCCCGGCGGATATCACAGATGAGCAACAACTTCAGGGCGTAGTCAGACAAGCGCTAGAACACTTTGACCGGATCGATGTGCTGGTCAACAATGCTAACCTGATGCCCGTTGGTCAGCTTCACGACCAGGACCCGGCGCAAATTGAACACGCGCTGCGCCTTAACCTGTGGAGCGTGATCCGGCTGACGCAGGCCGTGCTGCCCCAGATGGCGGCCCAGCATCAAGGTTACATCCTTAACCTCGGATCGGGCCTGGGACGAGTGGCTGCGCCGCTGTTTTCGTCGTATGTCGCCAGCAAATATGGCCTGGTGGGTTTCACCGATGCGCTGCGCCGCGAAGTAGAAGGCACCGGCATCTACCTGACGCTGGTGCTGGCCGGTTGGACGCAGGGTGACCCCGTAACGCCAGAGATTGAGGAACTCATCCGCCAGCGCAGTTTTCTGGTCGAACCCCCGGACGTGGTGGCCGAACGCGCGATCCTGGGGCTGGTGAACGGCGAAAACGAAATCGTGATGGGTGGCGCGCTGGCAAAACTGGGTGTGTGGGCGGAACGGGTTGTACCGCTGGCCGTGCGGCTCTATTGGCGCTGGAACCTGACGCCGCACTGGGTCGCCGGGATGAGTAAGCTACAATCTGAACGCTAATCCTGGCCCTGCCGCCACGCGGTGACCAGATTTTGTGTGGTGTGGAAGGCCAGCTCTGGCAGTGGGTCCGTCGCCGCCAGCCACCGGATTGCGTCGGCGTCGTCGCCCGCCTGGGCATCGCCGTTTACGACCCGCGCTGCGTAGACGATCATGATCGACGCGCCAAACGTGCCCGGATCGCTCTCAACACCGATCAAGCGTGTGATCTCGACTTCCAGGCCAGTTTCTTCCCAAGCCTCACGAATGGCGGCGGCGCGCGGGTTTTCCCCATAATCCACGTATCCAGCGGGCAGCGTCCACTTGCCACGTTCGGGATTGATCGCCCGGCGCACCAGCAGCACCCGATTGTCTTGCTCAATGAACACCACAGCCGCCACTTTAGGGTCTTGAAAGTGGATGAAGCCGCAGTCGGGACATACGCGGCGCTGTTTGCCGTGCGCCATCCGGTCGGTGAGCGCATGGCCGCATACCTGGCAGAAGTTAACGGGATAGTGCTTCATGCGCGGCGCGTCTGCCTCCAGCCCACGAAGAACACCACTACCGACACCCCCAACAGCACAACGCCAATCACGATCAGGAGCTGGTTTCGCTCGTCACCGCCGTCACCATCATCCATCTCCGCCTGTGACGCTCCTTGCCCCTCGGAAGGAACAGCCGTCACATCGTCCGGCATGGCAGTAGCCGATGGCGCTTGCGCAATCGCGGCTGCGGTCGGTGGTTTAACCACGTCTACCGACACCATCGCCGTCGCTGTAGGAGGGGGAGGCAATGGAGTCGCAGTGGCCGTTGGTGGCTCCGGCGTACTGGTCGCAGATGGAGTCGCGCTGTGCGTGGTAGTCACCGTCGCGGTTGGCGAGGCTGACGGGGTTGGCGTATCCGTCGCAGCAGTGGGTGGCACGCGCAAACTCTGCGCCGAGGCCGTCGCCGTGAATTGTATCGACAGCGCGGTTAAGGTAGCCTGCACGGGGGACTGC
>JAADYV010000404.1 GCA_010092855.1 Chloroflexota bacterium
GAATAGCGTTCAGCGGCCAGCCTGTGTATTATGGGACTCGCAGGCCGCTGATCATTTTTTGGAGGGAAATTGATGCGATATCGTATGTTTGGGATGGCGTTGTTGTTGGCGCTGGTGATGGGCACGGCGGGAGTGCCTGCCGCGCACGCCCAGGATTACGACCAACTGCCCTACAACGTCCCGACCGTGCTGCAACTGGATGCAGAGAGCAGCTACACCACCACGTTTTTTGCCGTGACTGGGGACAGCTTCGAGCTGCGAATTTCCCGGCTGGGGTTGTTCGAGCTGGCGGCAGAACTGCGCGCGCCGGACGGGACCGTGACACCGTTCACCTTTGACGAGGAAGGCAACGCCGACCTCATCACCCCCAGCGCAACGGCCACCGGCACCTACAGCCTGACACTGATTACCGCGCGCGACGGGGGTGGTGAGGTCCTGGTGCGCCTGATCGGGACCGGGGTGGAACCGGTGCGACTGGAGTCGGGAATCGCCGGGATTACGCTGGCGGACGAGGGTCATCGCTACATCCTGCGCCCCGCCCCCGACGCCACGTCCACCCGGCTGGCCGTCGAAGTGATGGCTCCCCTGCCGCCGCCCGCCGCCGAAATTCTGCTGATCGACCAGGGCAGCGGCGACGTGCTGCTGACTTCGCGCCTGGACCTGCAACCCACCGTTGACCTGGCGCTGCCGCCGGGCACCAGCTATCTGCTGGCCTTCACACCAGGCGACGCCCCTGTCGAGCTGCGGCTGAGCTGGAATGATGGGTCGGTGCAGCTCCGCACCATCCAGTTCGAGATCGTGGACGAGGCAGGCTACGACATTTTCACCGACGAATATCTCGAGGACCCCGTGCCGTATGTCATCTCCATCACGCTGCCCGATACATGGGTGGCGGCCTATCATACCAACCGCGAATGGCAGCTGGCGCGTGAAACGCTCAACGACACACTGCCGCTCTCGCCCCAACTGGTCGATGAGGATGACGTGTACGACGAGGACAACTACGAATATCCGAACGACGATTGGGGCAGCCTGGCCGAGTCGCTGGACGACAACATCCAGTACGGGAGCATCATGTTCCTGGAAACCGATACGACACATCTGCGGGCGGCAGGCTTCCCGATTACGCTGATGTTCCAGGGTGCTGAGTATATCGAGAAGATTTCCCTGGACAGCGTCTCCAGCCTCCAGTGTGCCGACCTGCAAGCGGCACTGCCAGCGCTGGAGGCTGAGCTTGTCGAGGGCACTTTCGGGGGAGGGAACGTAGCTGTCGACGTGCTGCCCTTCCAGGGAAATCACTGTATGCTGCGGGCTTCGCTTCCACGGTCTGGCAACGAGATAATGGAGCCGCTAACCGAGGTTTTCGCCGGGGTGCCGCTGCCCGATCTTATGTACTTAGATTTCTATTGGGTCCCGGTGGGTACGGACGCCTATGCGCAGTGGTTTGCTTATTTTTCTGGCCAGCAAGCCGCTTTTTACGAGTACATCATCGAGGACGCGATCCTGTCGGCGCGCATCGAACAACGTTGAGGCGTTTCCAACGTATAACAAGGGTAGGTGGCTAAAGCGCACCACCTGCCCTACAATCAACCGTATACCCTACACCCGATGCTTTTTTCCAGGAGCCACCCAAATTAAGGAGAACGTGCATGTATCGACGGCTTACCCTGGTCATAGTCCTGGTCCTCAGTCTGGCGACGCTGCTGCCCGCTGCCCACGCCCAGGACGGCGCCCAAAATGAGGGCAAGACCATTACGTTTGAGATTAGCGACATTTATGACATCGACGCCAACGACTACGTTGACGAGCCCATCACGTACCGCTTCTCGATCACTGTGCCCGAAACGTGGTATGCGGCCATTGAGGGCGACGAGGACTGGGAAACAGTTGCTGCCGAGTTGGACACGGCTCTGGTCATCGACGAGGAATTTGCCAGCAGCTCCGACAGCAGCGGCGGCGTTGGAATGCAGAGCTGGGCAAGTGTGGCCGTGAACCTGGGCGACACGCCCATCGAATATGGCGGCGTGCCGGTCGTCGAGACCGACACGGACAACCTGAGCGCGGGCGGCTTCCCCACCATGCTGATGTACAACGGTGTCAGCCGCGCCGAATACAGCCTGTTTGGATCATACGAATGCGCCGTGATGGAAGAAACGCGCGAAGCACTGGAAGACGCGATTGACACAATCGCCGAGGGCACTCCTGGGGCGGAAACCAGCTACGAATACTACGAGGCGGGCGACGGGCTGTGCGGCGCGCGCATCGACATGGCCGCCCCCGCCGGGTTGATGGGCATGGATTTTGCCGACGAAATCTTCGACGGCATCCCCTCCCCCACCAGCCTGCGCCTGGTCGAGTTTTTCGTACCGCTCAGCGCCGAGGCGGGCGTGATGTGGCAGGTACTGCTGCCCAACGACCAATTTGAGCAGTATGCGGGCGCATTGGACCTGATGGTGGAATCGGCCAGCATCGAGAAGGTGGACTAGTTAGTGTTGACATTTTCGCCTGTGAATGGCGAATTCCTGAGTACGACTGTTAACATGGCCTGGGCCCACGCCTGCAACCGGTAATCACCGGCCCGGACATCTCCGACGAACAATACAAACACCAACCAGGAGGGTCGCACGGACGCTCCTGGTTTGACGTTTCGTGTGGCTACTGACGTGGCGTGATCCGGCCCGGTTATTCCTCGGCGCGCGGGTCTGTTGTGCGATCTTCGCCAACAGAGTCTGCTTCGACAGGGTCTGCTTCGACAGGGTCTTCGTCAACGGAGTCTGCGTCCATATCCAGCACCGGGGCATCCTGGCTGAAAGGTTCGCGTGGCGGCCCATCATACTGGCGCACGTAGAGCGGCCCCAACTGCTCGGCCCACCACTCCTGGTAGACGTCGTTGCTGATGTCGAAAATGAAGTTGGTGCGCGCTTTGCAGTCGCGGCAGATGGCCACCAGCTCGCTCAGCCCCTGCCCGCCCCGGTTGAGATGTGCGATCACCACCAGTTCCCCCCCACAGGTTGGACAGGCCGTGTCCTGAATGTACTCGTGCTGGCAGGTCACGTCCTGGGCGATGATGTAGCCTTCTTCGGTATACCAAAACAGACAGTCGTCGCGGTTCGGATTGAAGCCGACCTGTTCTTCAGCTTCTGGGCCGTCGTTGGAATTGGAACGCAAGATTTTGCCTAAGAAGCCCATGCTACCCCCATCGTGTTATTCGTCGGTGGCTGCATCTGCCGCGGGCGGTGGATCGGTGACCGCGATCACTTTGGCATTTAACACCCGCACCAGATCGTCCACATTGACTTTCAGATTGATACCCCGCTGGCCCGCATTCACCAGGATCGCGTCGTGTGTTTTCGCCGCTTCATCCAGGTACACACCCCAGCGTTTGTGGGCCAGCGCCAGCGCACCAATGCCGCCCGACTTCAGGCCGGTGGCGGTCTCTGCCCCGCGTTTGGTCGGCATACTGGCCTTCTTGAGTCCGATCGCGCGCGCAAAACGCTTGAGGTCCAGTGTGCGGTCCGACGCGATCATGACCAGCGCGAACTCGTTGCCCTTCAACTGCACCGCCAGCGTCTTGTAGACCTGTGCCGGTTCGAAGCCCATCGCCTTTGCCGCACCCACCCCGTCGGTGATACTGTCGTCGTAGGTGAAGACTTCGTAGGCGACCTCCTGCGCTTCCAATAAGCGCATCGAATTCAGTTTTTTCTCTCGATCAGCCATGTCTTTTTACTATACCATTCGCTGCGTAGTTTACCACTCAGAATACTACTCAACTACCACTCATCACGCGAGACGGGCGCGCCCAGATAACCCTCCACCTCGCCGCGTATATTCACCAGCGCATCGCCATCGATCTGCCAGCGGCGCTCGTTCTCCAGGTCGTAGATCACCCGGTCACGGATCACGCCGGTCAACACCCCCTCCAGGGTGAAAACCTGGTTGCCCGCCACATATCCGAATACTTCACCGTCCCGGTCATAGATTCCGCGCGTGTTCATTGTGTTCCACTCCCATTATAAACGTTAAATCCGTAAAGTTTGTGTTTATTTTCGCAGGATTTTAGTACCAGGTTATCATATACGCCCACCAAAAACAGTAATGAAGGGGGCGAGCACTGTTAGCCCGCCCCTGTTTAACTCTATTATATAGAAATTTCCCCGAAAAATCGCGGCCCTTGTATCTTCTGCCGAACCTAGTCCCACCGCAGCACGCCACCATCCGGCGTCAATTCGATGTCGGGATGCAGCGCGCCGAGCACCGCTGCGGATTGTTCCGGCGTACAGGGGCGCGGTTGAAAGGCGACCACGTCGTTGTCCGTCTGGATGCAACGCATCGTCATGCCCTGGAAACCGGTTGCATCTACCGGGGTCGTCATGATCAGGCCAAAACCGGGAAAATCATCGTCAAACCGTCCGGGCGTCCCAAAAACGAAATTCCCCAGCGAATAGACCACCGGCACCCCGTCGATGATGTCGATTTCCTGAACGACATGTGCGCCGTGCCCGATCACCATGTCGTAGCCCGCGCCAACCAAATCCTGCGCCCATGCGCGTTCCTGGTCGCGCACAACGGCATAATTCTGGCCCCAATGAACGTAGGCGATCACCCATTCGGCACCGGCTTCGCGTGCCAGAGCGTACCCGCGCGCAATAGTTGCATCACCGAGCGCAATCGTACCGGGCTGTTTGTCGGTCGCGATCCGGTCCGCACCTCAGTTCATGCCCAACCCTACGATGCCGACAACCCCATACGGCGTCTCGACCAGCAGCGGACGTTCGGCCTCGCTGCGATTGGTCCCCGCGCCAAACATCGCCAGCCCCGCCGCCCGCGCATACGCGGCAGTGTCCGCTATGCCCTGGCCGCCACGATCCATCGCGTGGTTGTTGGCCAGCCCCAGCGCGTCAAATCCAACCTGTGCCAGCGCGGTTGCCGCCAGGGGCTCGGCGTTGTAACTCCAGCGCTGATCGGGGTCAAAGGGAACCGTCACCGGCGTGATCGGGCCTTCGGCGTTGGCGATAGCAAAGTCGCCCGCCAGCAGCCCATCAAGGTAGGCAAACGGCCACAGGTAGCCATACATATGGAGCTGTTCCTGGGCGGCATCGGCCAGCAAGGTATCGCCCACCCACACAAAGGTGTACGGTTGGTCCGCAGGGGGCTGGCGGGCCCCAGTCTGGAGAATCAAAACCAGTAACAGCAGTGTCAATGGCAAACGGTTGCGGCGCATAGTGCCCGGAACCTCCGTATGATCAGGTAGGGCGAGGTTGGCCTCGCCCTGGTATTTCCTCTCCGCGAACCGCGACCATGCGCAGTGGGTGCTGTTTACAACGCTTGTTGGGCAGCGGCCAGCTCCTGCTCGGTGGCGACCGGGATGGTGAAGTGGAATGTCGTGCCCACATCCACCGTGCTCTCGACCCAAATCTGGCCGCCGTGCTGCTCGATCAGGCCTTTGGTGATGGTCAGGCCCAGGCCGGTGCCGGGTTGTTCGCGCGTCTTGGGGTTCTCGCTGCGGAAGTACGGCGTAAACAGTTGGCCCAGGTCTTCCTCGCTCATACCGATACCGGTATCGCGCACGAAACAGTGGATGACTGCGGGCGGACCTTGCGGGTCCCAGTTGTTGCGCGTGTGTTCGGCGTGGATGGTGACGGTCCCGTTGGGCGGCGTGTACTTGTACGCATTCGAGATGAAGTTGGTCATGATCTGGATCAGGCGGTTCTGGTCGCCCATGACCGCGGGCAGGTCTTCCGGCACTTCCAGCCGCAGTTCCTGGTTTTTCTCCTCGATCTGGGGCTGTTGGGCACGCAGCGTTTCGATGATCACGTTGCGGAAATCGACCGGGGCCAGTTCGAGGCGCAGATTGTCCGTTTGCTGTTTGGTGAGGTCGTTGAGGTCGCTCACCAGCGTCTCCATACGGGTCACGTTGTTGAAGATCGTGTTCAGGAAGTCGCCTTGCTGCTCGTTCACCGGGCCAACCACGCCCTTGAGCAGCAGGTCGGTGAAACCCTTCATCGACGTCATCGGGTTCCTGAGTTCGTGGGCTACGAAGGAGACAAACTCGCTTTTGGCTTCGTTGGCGCGCTGGAGCTCCTGGAAGAGCTGCGCGTTGACGATGGCCGGGCTGGCGTGCTCGACCAGACGCGAAACAAAGTCCAGGTCTAGCAAACCCAGTTCGCCTTCCTGGTCACTTTCCAGGATGATGACGCCGATGACCTGGTTGGCGCTGAGCAGCGGCACGGCTAACTGCGCCACACAGCCGGGAAAGGTTTCTTCGTAGTCGGGGTCCATCGTCACGTCGGTGAACAACGAGTGCTGCCCGGAGCGCACCACGCGCCCCACCACGCCGCGCTCTGCCGGGTAGGTAAGGCCCAGGTTGCTGAACGGACTGGTTTCCGGATAGCCATACGAGGACGCGATGCGCAGCATGTTGATCTCGCGGTCCATGATGAACAGCGCCCCGGCGGAAGCGCCGCTCTTGCGCAGCGCCCAGTCCATCGTAATTTCCAGCACGTTTTCCAGGTTGAGCGTGCGATTCAGCTCCTGGTCGATGCGCTGCATGGTGTCCAGCTCTTGCACGCGCAGCGCGAGCTGTTGGTCGGTCATATCGAACAGGCGCGCGTTCTCGATGGCGATAGCGGCTTGCCCGGCGAAAGTCTCCAGCAGGTCGGCGTCTTCTTGCACAAAGATGCTGCCGTCGCGCTTGTTGACCATTTGCAGCACACCAATCGCACGGTTCTGGGCCATCAGCGGCACGGAGAGCAGCGCGTTGGTCTGGAAGCCACCGGCGTCTCCGCCTTCAGAACTCCCGTCGTCCGAGCTACCCCCGTCCACGATGCCGCCGTCTGCACGACTGCCCTCGAACCCATTGTCGCCCGCGATGGTCACCGGTTCAACCTCGTCCGCGGGGGCCACATTGCCAATCCAGCGCGAGTCGCGGGCCGGGTCGTTGACGATAATCGACTGGCCGCGCTGGGCCGTCGCGCCGACCACCCCGGACCCCGCCGCGATGCGGGTGCCGATCAGGTCCCGGCCGCCGCCGCCCACCACCACGCGGAATTCGAGGTCCTGGGATTCTTCGTCGACCAGCAGGAGGCTGCCCGCCTCGGTGCCGAGAATCTCGACCGCGTTTTCGGTGATAAGCTGCAACAGGCGGTTCAGGTTGCCCATCTCGGAAGCCAGGCGGCTCGAAATCTCGTTAATGGCGCTCAGTTGGCGCGCGCGCTGCTCCGTCTTGTCGAAGAGCTGCAGCTTGTCAATTGCGCTGGAGGCCAGGTTCGCAATATCCCAGAACAGGTCTTGCTGGTCGTCGGTGAAGGTCACGCCCGGTTCGGTGGTGGCGGCCACCATCACGCCCAGCACGCCGCCGCCGGTATCGGCCAGCAGCGGGACGCCCATCCAGGCTTTGAGGTTGGGGTTGATCAGGTTGGCGTTGGGGTCACGCATCAGCGATTCGCGCACATAGTCGTCGGTGCGGATCGTCTGGCGGCTGCGCGCGATCTCGCTGATCAGGTCGCGCCCCATGCGCCAGCGGCGGCCCTCCATGCTCTCGATACGCTCGTCACCCTCGTTGTAGAAGACGTAGTGCATTTCCTCTACGTTAAGATCGCGCAGCGCAATGTAAAAATTGGGGGCGTCAATCACGCGCGTGGTCTGAGCATAGACCAACTCCAGCAGCACGTCAAAGTCGATGGCGAAGTTCAGCGCGCGGCTGACCTGGCTGAGCACATCCTGCACACGCATACGGCGTTCCAGGTCATCAACGGCCTGGGCGCGCTCGACAGCCACCGCGATCTGGTCGCTCAGGCTCTCGATGAAGCGCAGGTCCTCATGCAGATAGGCACCGCCGCCCTTGCGCGGCCCAATGACCAGGAAGCCGTTGAGCCGCCGCTGGCCGCGCGGCCGCACGATCACGGGCGCACCCAGTACCGCCAGCCGCGAACGGTCGCTGACGATGTCGAGGGGCAGCGGACGCCCTTCTTCCAGATAGATCAAGCTAGCGCGGTCCGAGAGGTAGCGGATCAGGCCGGTGTCGGGCGCAAAGACAATGTCGGTCGGACGTTGGTCGGTTTCGGGATCGTGTTGGGCGCGGTATTCATAGGTCACAATGTCGCGCACGAACAGGATAACGTGCGTCGGGGCCAGCGTGTCGGCCAGGTAGCGCTGCACCTGCGAGATCACGTCGGCCAGGGTGACGGCGTTAGTCACTTCGCGCGAGAAAGCTTCCAGGGACTGCTGGTAGGCGCGCCGGGTGCGGAAGTAGATGGCGTCGATCAGGCGCTGCAAAAACTGGCGCAGCGGCGTGAACAGGACCGCAATCGCCAGAATGGAAAAGGTAATCAACAGCGGACTGAGCGCGGTGTCGCGCGTGGAGCGGCCCAGCAGAATGCCCAAGCCGCCAACCACCAGCCAGTAGGCCAGCGTGAGTACGGCCAGCATCAGCGTGTAGAGGATGCTCTGCGTGATCACGCGGTCGGTATCCACCAGGCGGACCTGCAAGCCAGAGTAGACCACGCTCATCGCAAACAACAGCGGCAGCGCCTGGTTGAAGACCCACAGGCTCAACAGCGGCTCACCGGTGACCAGTTCCCACGAAAACGTGATCGTGGCCAGCACCAACCAGGGCACCACTCCCAACACGGCCATCGTCGTCTGGTTGCGGACCAGCGGCGACGACGAACGCTGCCGCCGCCACAGCATCACCACCAGTTGCACCACCAGGCCAAACAGCACCGTGCCGCGCGCCACGTCGCTGGCCAGCAGGTTCAACTCGCGCTCGGTCGAATAGTAGAACGCGATCCCCAGCCCGCTCAGCGCTAACCCAACCACCACCGGGGCCAGCAGCAAGGCCGGAGTACGCTGCACGGCTGCAAAGCGATACGGGAATTCCAGCGCGAACACCACCAACAGACTGCCCACCATACACCCGGCGATAATCCAGGCTTCGGTGAAGCGGTGTGTGCTGTGCACGTCGAACGCACCTGCCAGGAAGATGGCCAGCGTCGCCATCCCGACAACCATCAACTGCACGATGCCGGTGCGGATACGGCGCAGCGCCAGCAGCGTGGCCACCACCCACAAGATCGCGCCGATCCCCCACCCGATCCAGAAATAGCCGATCACGTCGCTGTCCGACACTTCGGCCAGACGGATCGACACGTCGCATTCGTACAGGTTGATCGTATCCGGCACGGCCATACAACTGGCACCGGGCGGCAGGTCCTCCTCAGACTCAGTTTCGCGTTGGAAGCTGAGCGTGACGCGGTCTCCCACGTTGTGCTGGCTGAAGATTTCGACCATCTCGCCCGGACGGTCTTCCGCCACCAGGTCCGACAGCATCACGTCATCCACCCCGGTCACGCGGTCGCCGGTTTCCAGGCCCATCTGCAGCGCGGGCCATTCTTCGTCGTCGGCCAGGGAGGTGTAGATGTCCACGTCGAGGTTGCGCGAGGGCAGGAACCCAGCAAACGGCGTCTGGGTCCAGGACAGGGCAGCATCCGCATACAGGATTAGCAGCACGCCAGACACCACCACTGCGATGACGGTCACCGTCACACCCAGCCACTGGGTTCGGTTTTGCGAGGGTAGAGCAGAGGATGCCTGCATGAATGCGCTCCAACCACAAATAATCAGGATCACCTTAGGAGTGTTGACGTTTTGGTTTGTAATCAGCCTTCCGCTGAGTACAACCGGGTACCACTCTAATGTACCCTGTCAACACGGCCTTATTCTTTCTGCATTTTAACACACAACTGCGCGATAGGACTATCTCTCGTATGTCCCATTTGCCGGATTCCAACCGTTCCTTGACCGCCCCCTAACCGGCGCAGCGGCGGGGCCTACTCGCGCGGCGCGGTTTCCGGTATAATCTGGGCGTTGACTAAATTTTTATGCCGCTGGAATGACACCTACACTGTGGGCGACATTAGGGAGCACAACAATACATGGCCGACGAAAAAATCCGCGTATTGATCGCCAAGCCGGGCCTGGACGGGCACGACCGGGGCGCAAAGGTGATCGCGCGTGCGCTGCGCGATTCCGGGATGGAAGTGATCTACACCGGGCTGCGGCAAACGCCCGAAATGATTGTCGAGGCGGCGCTGCAAGAAGACGTGCACGTCATCGGCCTGTCGATTCTCAGCGGCGCACACCTGGCGCTGGTGCCGCGCGTCAAGGAGCTGATGGCCGCCGAAGGGCTGGACGATGTGCTGCTGCTGGTCGGCGGCATCATCCCCGACGACGACATTGCCAGGCTAAAGGAAATGGGCGTCAGCAGCGTGTTTGGCCCCGGTACCCCCACCGACGCCATCGCGCAGCACATCAAGTCGACTGTGCAGTCCGGCTAGTTCGCGCCCCGATGACGTCTGACACCACACAAGCCCTCATTGACGGCGTGCTGGCCGGGCAGCGGCGATCCCTGGCCCGCCTGATCACGCGCGTCGAAAACCGGACGCCCGACGCCGCCGACGCCCTGGCCGCGCTCTATCCCCACACCGGGCGCGCGAACCTGGTCGGCATCACGGGCGCACCGGGCACCGGCAAGTCCACGCGGGTGAATGCGCTGGCCCAAACGCTGCGCCGCCAGGATCACACGGTCGGCATTGTGGCCGTCGACCCGACCAGCCCCTTCAGCGGGGGCGCGGTACTCGGCGACCGCATCCGAATGAGCGACCTCTCCGGCGATCCCGGCGTGTTCATTCGCAGCATGGCCAATCGCGGCAGCCTGGGCGGGCTGGCGGCCACCACCGGCGACGTGGTGCGCGTGCTGGATGCAGGTGGCTTTGACTATGTGCTGGTCGAGACGGTGGGCGCGGGGCAAAGCGAGGTCGATATCGCGCGCATGGCGACCACCACCATCGTGGTCGATGCGCCGGGGCTGGGCGATGACGTGCAGGCCATCAAAGCCGGGATTCTGGAGATCGCCGATATCCTGGTGGTCAACAAAGCGGATCGTCCCGGCGTGCAGAACACGGTGCGCGCACTGCGGGCCATGCTCGAACTGGGTCACCGGCTGCGCACGGCGGGGCATCACGGCTACCAACTGGTGCCGCCCGACGAATCAGCCGACAACGAACCCGTCTACGACTTCTGGCAGGTGCCCATCCTCCAGACGGTGGCCACCGAACACACAGGCCTGGACGCGGTGGTGGACGCCATTGCACAGCATCGGGAGCATTTGCACGAATCGGGGATCATGGCCGAGCGCACGCGCCAGCGGGTGGAAGCCGAACTGGTGGCGCGGCTGCGTGAGGAACTGCTGTTCGGCTGATGGCGGCGCACTCGCCCACCGCCATCGCGGACGTGATCAAGCGCATGGTACAGCGCGAGCTTGATCCGGGCAGCGCGGTGTACGAGTTGTTAGACGGACGCTCCCCCACGTAACCAGACGTGCACCGGCCAACGGGTATTTCCCTAGACGCCGACTTCGCCACTGTGATCATACCGCTGCAACATGCGCCACAGGCTGCGCACCGGGATCGGCTTGACATAAAATTCATCCGCCCCGGCCAGCAGACACTCCTCGCGGTAGTCCATGTACGCAGTAACGGCGATCATGGGTGTGGTGCAGCCCCGGTCGCGCATATAGCGGATAAACTCCACCCCGTCCATATCGCCATCCAACCGGATATCCACCAGCATGATGTCCGGGTTGTCGCGCTCGAAGTTGGCAATCGCTTCTTCGGCGCTGATGTAGTTGATCACGGTGTGATCGCCCATCCGCGCAATGCGTTCAATCAACAGGGAGTTTGGTAAAACATCCTCGACATAAAGGATACGCATGTTCACCTCCTGTATTAATCTAAAGTATATTTCACGCTGCGCCCCCCGTAAACAGGCAGAGGTACGCCCATCAGGTTAAATTCAGTTAATTTTCACAGGTATTACCCCGCCCAATCCTCACCGATTCGAAATGCTTAGCAAAAACCGTAAAGGATATCATGGTTCCTGGTTAAAGCGAAGGGGCATGTCACCGCACAGGTTAAGTATACCCCTACGAGCGACAGGAAGTCGAAAAAACTCATAAACCCTGCATAAAGGGGCAAAAAAAGACGGGCGCAGACCATGTTCCGGGTGCTGCGCCCGAATGTTGCTGTACAACAGGCAGTGCCGCTGCCTGGCTTAGTCGTCGTAACGGTCGCCTTGCGTGCCGCCGATCTCGTAACGATCGCCCTGGGTGCCACCAATCTCATAGCGGTCGCCCTGCGTGCCACCGATTTCGTTGCCCGTCATGCCAAACGCCGCCGCCGGGACGTAGGCGTTGTTCGGGCCGCCGGTGAACACTTCGAACCACATGTTGCCGTCCGTGCCCTCGACAACGGCCACCACGAACCACGTCTGCCCGGCTTCCAGTTGGAAGTCTTCCAGGATCGTGGCCGGGTTGGGTTCGGCGTAGAAGGCGGTATCCTCAACCAGCGTCAACTGGGTACGCGAGGCGGCAGGCGGCTCGTAGACGGCGTTGGCGCGGTCCACGTATTCGAAGTCCACATCGAGAAGCTGTGTATAGCACTCGGCATACAGGCGCGTATAGCTCAGCCGCGTGTCGCCATCGTAGACTTCGTAGACTTCTTCATAGGTGAAGTCGATCCACTGTTCCCAAAAATATTCGTCATACACCGTATTGGCATACCAGCCCTCCGAGACAAAGGTTTCGGACAGGGTCTCGGTCGCCCCAGGATTGTCGAGGTAGGTGATCGTGCGCGTATGCACCACGGTGTAGCCCGCCGGAACGCGGGCCTCGAATGTGACGCCAAATTCACATACCTCGCCGGGGTACAGGCCCCAGGTTGCGTTGGAAAACTTGATGTAGACGTTGTCGCCCTGTGCCAGCGTGGTCGGCACCACTGCCAGGCCCAGGCTCAGGACGAAGACCAACACGATCAGGCGTTTCATGTAACTTCCTTTCGACCATTCCTCAGTTTGCGATGATGTGTGTGCGAACGATGATGACGGCGAGTACGGGCATATTGCAATACGCCCCTACCACCGACCTATTTGCGCCCCGATGTACTCAGTCGTCGTAACGGTCGCCCTGCGTGCCACCGATCTCGTAACGATCACCTTGCGTGCCGCCAATCTCATAGCGGTCGCCCTGCGTGCCACCGATTTCGTTGCCCATCATGCCAAACGCCGCAGCCGGAACGTAGGCGTTGTTCGGGCCACCAGTGAACACTTCGAACCACATGTTGCCATCCGTGCCCTCGACGACGGCCACCACGAACCACGTCTGCCCAGCTTCCAGTTGGAAGTCTTCCAGGATCGTGGCCGGGTTGGGTTCGGCGTAGAAGGCGGTGTCCGCGACCAGCGTCAACTGGGTGCGGGATTCAGGCGGCGGTGGCAGTGCTCCGGCGGGGGGCCCGGCAACTTCCGGCACACCTTCATTGATGATCGTGATTTCACCGGACGGGCACTCGGCGCGAATGATACTGTAGCTTAACTGGGTATAATCCCCGTCCATGATCGACACATCGTAGACCATCCACTGGGTTGAACCATCACGAGAATAAGGCACGGTGAACGACATTTCGCCCGACGAGAAATCACCGTTGGGCAGAAACTCCATAGAAGCCCATTCAGTTGCGCCTTGCGGATAGAGGAACCAATTGGAATAAAGCGATGACACTGCGCGCCAGCTTCCCGGCAAGACGTGCGCTTCGTAATACACCTGGAACGTGTTATCCGGCGAGGAGCAGTCGGCGAACAGCGTGCGCTTCCAATGGCCGTGATAGTTATCGTTTTCTGCTGCCAGAGCTGCCTGCGACAGCGCCAGCACCACCAACGTGATGATCAAGCCCGTGACCAACCACCGTTTCATATCCAACGTCCTTCCCGACCCATCAGGTCAATAATCCCACAAACCAACAATAATCGTTGCACAAGCAATCGGCCTGGCGCGACCATGCCAATAATTTAGTCGTTGGCGTTGGCGGCCAGGGGGCAAGCATTCGATAAAAAACCTGCAAAAAACCGGCCTCTTCTGCGCCTGGACAGCGCATGGTTACCCAATGAATCAAGTCTATCTCAGATATGCTGATCTGCGCCTGGGATTGTGCGGCAATTTCTATGAAAAATGCGTGAATTTTCCGCGCCAGGAAGCGGCTGGTGATGGCGCTCTGCCCGCGCTCTGCCTGCCCCCTGCCCCACCGCAACGGGGATTCTCACCGGTTGTCCCCGCGCCAGAAGGCCCGAAACGCGGCGATCTCGTCCTCGGTGTAAAAGTGGGTGGCCCAGCGGGTCTGGTAGTGGATGTCCAGGATGTCATCTGGCAGCCGCAGCCGGTCCTTGAACGCACGGTAAACGTGGCCGGCTTCGGTTTCGGCGCGCACATGCTGGCGGGCCAGCCTGAACTGCGCCAACCCGGTCAGTTCCGCGATAGCGCGCTCCTTGAGGGCGTCGTCGGCTTCCAACTTGATGATCATCAAGTCGGCGTTGTCCTGCTGGATGCGCGTGTAGCCCCGGACCGGGTCGAACGGGTGCGCGTACACGTCGATGCCCAGGCCGGGTTTCAGCTCGCGGTCGAACCAACTGGTGAACCAGGTGCTGGTGGCGTAATCATGCGCGAAAAACTGGTCGATCAACTCGTCCACGCTGTATTCCTCCAGCCAGCGATCGGATTCCAGCGTGATCTCCGGGTTGTTGAAGAAGGACGACACCGCAATCGCCACCGGGTCGCGCACCAGGCTGAGGAACAGCAGATCACGACGCCCCCGTTGCAGTTGATTGTACACCCACCGCCCCTCGTCGACTTTGCGCGCCACGTAGTCGGTGGCCGGGTACCCCTCCGCGACCAGGTCCTGCATCTGTTGCAGGCGCGCGGGGGAAATTTCGTGCACCTGGTAGACGGAGAAGTCGGCCTGGTGCAGCGAATGCGTGACCGAGGTCGACCCCACTTTGCCCACCTGGTAGACGACCACGATGCGGCGCTTTTTGATCACTGAGTCCACGAAACGCTCCAGACCAGCGCGCTGGAGCAGCAGGTTGATGCGGTGTTTGATGGGGATGGGCAGCGTGCGCTGTACCACGCGATGGAGTTGTTGCACGAATACCTCCGGAGAATAGAGTGCCACAGTGATGGCAAAATGTGCGTTTTTGTAGTATACTTGTTGGTAGTGTTGATACCTTTGCTTAGCACAATACCTTTTGCATAGGGCAAATGTCAACATAACCTAAACTCGAACCAAATTTCATAGCAGACGTATCGGTGGGGCAAGTTGTGCCTCATCAGACATGCGCATCAATGCACCCTATTTCGCGGTGTGCATACCATGCGTAGTGTCTTCCACGACACGCAGGCACGTTTTACCCGGTTTTGCTGACCAATTTGCCGTACCACGGTGAATGCCCTGTACGGCTATTCACCGGGCTGTACGAACAAAAACCGCCTGTGGTTTGTACCATCTGCGCCTTTCTGTATCAGGACCACCCGCTGACGGATGAATGGCTGTGCCCCAGCACAGGCCCTTTGTGGTCGTCCACTTCACCTTGATTGCCAGGTAAGCGCTAGCACGGTCATGGGTGGTCGCTAGCTATCACAAGACCTATCGTCATAGCTGTTATACTCTAAGGAGCACGTACATGCAGTCGGATGTAACCAACTATAAACCTTTAACGCCGTCCAACATCGACATGTTACCACAAATCGAGGCGCTGCCATTTGATTTGCGCCAGGACATCAAGGTTGTCTCCACCGTTTTCCCCTTTCGTACCAACCGGTATATTGTCGAGAATCTGATCGACTGGGCGCGTGTGCCCCACGATCCGATCTACCAGTTGACGTTTCCCCAGCACGGGATGTTGTCCCCCGCCGACTACAGCACCATGGCGCGCCTGATCGCGTCCCATGCGCCACGCGCGCAGATCAAGGCGGCGGCGCGTGACATCCAGATGCGCCACAACCCGCATCCTGCCGGGCAGATGGTCTACAATGTGCCGCAGCTCAACGGGGTCCCGGTGCCGGGGGTGCAACATAAGTATAAAGAAACGGTGCTGTTCTTCCCCAGCCAGGGCCAGACCTGCCATGCCTACTGCTCCTACTGTTTTCGCTGGGCGCAGTTCATCGGTGACCAGGACCTGCGCTTTGCGTCCAAAGAAGCCGAAGGGCTGGCGCGCTATCTCGCCCAGCATCCAGAAGTGACCGACGTGCTGTTCACGGGCGGCGATCCGATGGTGATGAATGCCCGGCGGCTGCGGCAGACCATCGAGCCGCTGCTCGCGCCGCGCCTGGAACACGTGCACACTATCCGCATCGGCACCAAGTCGCTGGCCTACTGGCCGCAGCGCTACGTCTCCGATGCCGATGCTGACGACGTGATACGGTTGTTCGAAGACATCATCGCGCAGGATCGCCATCTGGCGATTATGGCGCACTTCAGCCACCCTCGCGAGTTTGAAACGCCTATCGCACGTCAGGCAATCCGGCGCTTGCGCGATATCGGCTGCGAAATCCGGATGCAGGCGCCCATAATTCACCATGTTAACGACAATGTGACCGCCTGGGCCACAATGTGGCGGGAGGGTGTCAAGTTGGGCATGATCCCGTACTACATGTTTGTCAGCCGCGACACCGGCCCCAAGAACTACTTTGAGGTGCCGCTGGCCGAAGCGGTGCACATTTTCCGCCAGGCGTACAGCCAGGTCTCTGGCCTGGCCCGCACAGTGCGCGGACCGGTGATGTCGGCCACGCCGGGCAAAGTGCACATCACGGGAACGGCGCAGATCAAGGGCCAGCGCGTGTTTGTGCTGCGCTTCTTGCAGGGGCGCAATCCAGACTGGGTCGGACGTCCGTTCTTTGCGCGCTACGATCAAGAGGCGACGTGGTTGTTCGACCTGGAACCGGCTTTTAGCTCCGAAGCGTTTTTCTTCGACGCCAACACGGAGTACGCCTCGGCCTGAACCGTGCCGGATGTGTAGCGGTAGCAGGTGGAGCCAACACGGGACACGATGCGGTAAGGGTAGGGCTTGCTCTACCCTTTTTCCTGGGCAAAGTTTTCATAGCAAAGGGAACGCTCTATGTTTGCAGATTTACCCCTCCCCCTGTGCCCCCGTAAACGGCTGTGCATTACCCACAAATCGGGTGGTGCACAACTTCCGGGGGTAGGTACGCCGCATCGCCGCCCGTGGTGCTCAAGCCGCAGCGCATGGGGCGCAAGGCTTTCCTGCCAATGATAGCCGTTCTAGCAGCAAGATATGGGTAACGCATGACCGTGACGCTCCCCACGAATAAATTCGGGGGCTTCTGTTGCACGCTTGCCCCAACGGGCTACGTTATGCAACACGGACACGTCCTGTCCGATAGTACAC